>DAOVKH010000073.1 GCA_030631875.1 Deltaproteobacteria bacterium
CCTTATAATGGCGCGCACTATGGCGCATCGCTGTTGTTCTCCTCCGGAGAGTTCTCCGGGCTTGTGTTCAAGGCGACCGCCAAGGCCGACCCTATCGAGAAGCCTTACGGCCGAGGCTCGCGCCGCAGAAAAGTCCACGCCTCCTATTAGTGCCGGAAGCATTACGTTCTCTACGGCACTGAATTCCGGTAAGAGATGGTGCGACTGGAATACGAAACCGACCATCTTGTTTCTGAAGGCGGCCAGCCGTCGTTCATCCATATCGAATATCAATTGGTCTCCGTAAGAGACCGTGCCGCTCGTCGGTTTATCGAGCGCGCCTATGATATTCAGGAGCGTGGACTTACCGGCCCCTGAAGCACCAAGCACGGCAAGGCTCTCGCCGCCGTCTATATTCAGCGTCAGATCCTTTAAGACCTCTATCCGTGCCTCGCCCTTTCCGTAGGACTTAGTGATTCTATCTATGCGTATGCGATCCATATCTGCTAAGCCGGCGTTCCTTTACAGGAGCGGCGAGTTATCCTTCTTTACCTTCATGGTGCTCGTAACCCGTTCTTTTATTATTCCTTCGAGTATGTGCTTTACCTCGGGGTACTTACCAAGTATTTCTTTAAGTACCGGGCGTGAGAATATGACGACCGTTACGTTTCCTGTTGCGCTGACGTTTGCCACGCGCGGTTTATTCGTTGCCAGAGAGACCTCGCCGAAGAAGTCGCCCTCTACGAGCTCGCCTATGGTCTTGCGCGTGCCGTCGGCCTTTGTAAGCCATACCTCTACGACACCTTCTTTTATGAGGAACATCTCGTTGCCCGATTCACCCTGGGTAACTATCTTATCGCCTTTTTTGAAGCTCTTGAGGCTAAGGCGGTTGAGTATCTCTTTTCTGTCCTCTAAGGTCATGCAGGAGAATATCTGAGAGGTCGCCATCAGGCTGTCTACGACACGTTCTTTGTAGAAGTCAAAGAGTACGCGCGATACGTTCGGGTGCTTCTTTATTATCTCATCGAGGTCGGCCTTTGTTATCTCCAAGAGTTCTGTCTCTTCGAGGGTCTTTACCGTGTTCTTACGCCTTGAGTTGGAGAAGAAGGCGAACTCTCCGAAGAAAGCACCGTCTCGGTCGAGTGTGGCTATGGTCTTTTCACTACCCGTCTCGGTCTCGCCCATTACGGCAAGGAGTCCTGCTACTATTATGAAGATAGAGTTACCCTTATCGCCGGCCTTTATTACTTCGGTGCCGCTATCGAAGGTATGGAATTGAACCTTCCTTACGACGGCGAATAATTCTTCTCTGCTAAAGTCCGAGAAGAGCGGGGTGCGTGGAAACTCGCGTTTCTTTGTAGCCTCAGTAGGATGAAATGCGGCTGTGGCCGAAGTCTCTTTTGTTTTTTTATCCTTTGGCTCTATATCTTCGGGCGGCGCGGCAATGTGTTCTCCCGAATCCCCCGCAGAGGCGGGTTTGCCCCCCGCAGTAGTCGTCTTAGCTTCCGTTGTTTCAGGCGGCTTGCCCCCGGCCTCAGCCGGCTTATTCGACGCCGAGTATAGATCCGCCAAACGGTCGTGTATGGCATCTTCGCTCGGGTCGAGCTGTGTTATTACCTTGCATACCGCTATGGCCTTGATGATAAAGCCGAGCTTAGTGAATACATCGACGGCTTCTTTGTATGCCTTTATGGCCTCTGTCGTATTGCCGTCTTTTCTGGCAATGTCACCGATACGCATGAATATGCGAGGGTCTTCGTAGCCGCAAGGCCATATATCCATGTAAAGGTTGATGGCGTCCTTTAAGCGTCCCTTATTAAAGAGCTTCTCGGCCTTATCCTTTACCTTCGTTACCTTATTGATGTCAAACTTCATTGGCAGACCCCTTTATTCATACCTAAGCCCCTCCACGGGCGTGAACCTCGATGCCTTCCATGACGGGTATACCGTGGCAAGGAAGCTTATCGCCAGTGAGATGATAATAATGGCAAGCACCGTCATCGGCTCGACCTTCGACGGAAGCTTGTCTATGTAGTAAATACTCGGCGGTAAAATCCTAAAGTTAAATGTGTTTTCTATAAAACGAACTATCGCTTCAAGGTTAAGTGCCGTTAAAAGCCCTATGACCGTGCCTAAGAAGGTACCGACGAGGCCGATGACGACACCCTCTATCATAAATATCTTCATGATACTCCTTGAGGTAGCCCCAAGGCTCTTGAGTATCGCTATTTCTTTACCCTTCTGCATGACGACCATTATGAGGGTGCTTATTATATTCAGTGCTGCGACCATCACCACGAGCATGAGTATTATGAACATGGCGGCCTTTTCGAGCTTAAGTGCGCTAAAGAGGTTTTTGTTCATCTCCATCCACGTTCTGGCGAAGTAGGGAGTGCCGCCCTTTAGAACGTCTTTTATATCGTTCCTAATCTCTTCGGCTCTGTAGGCATCAGATGTCTTAACCTCTATGCCGGTCGCGGAGTCTTTCACTTTAAAGAAGCTCTGCGCGTTTTCTAAAGAGATGAATGCGAGCGTTGAGTCGTATTCATACATCCCTACTTCGAATATGCCGACAACTTCAAGGCGTGTCATGCGTGGTCCGGTTCTACTGCCTCCGGCAAGAGAGCTTCTTACCGACGGTGTTACGACGTTTACCCCTGTACCGACCCGTACGCCAAGTATATTCGCAAGCTCCGCGCCGATGACTATACCCGGCACTCCGCCTTGGGTCTTCGTATCTTTAAAGCTTTTATCGAGAGCTTCGAGCGAGCCGTCTATCATCTTATCGGGCAGGATGCTTACATCGCCGAGTGTTTCTCGCTCCACACCCCTTACGACCACCCCCATAACGCCGTCTTCGGTCGATAAGAGAGCCTGACCGTATATGAATGGCGACGCTCCCGTTACGCCGTCTACTGTGCGTATCTTAGCGGTGACTTCGTTGTAGTCGTATATCGCGGATCCGCCAAAGGCCGATACCACGATATGCGAGTTTATGCCTAAAATCTTCTTCTTCAGGTCTTCTTCAAAGCCTGTCATGACGGCGAGCACGATTATCAGTGCCGATACACCGACCGTTATGCCGAGTATCGATATGAAGGTTATCACCGATACAAAGCTCGTCTTGCGCTTGGCGCGAAGGTAGCGTAACCCTATGAAGGATTCAAAGCCCATATTACTTAAGTTAACCCTTCTTGGCTTTCTTTGCCTTCTCTGCCCCAGCGTTCTTAAGTGACGGCCTAAGTAGCGGAAAGAATATTACGTCGCGTATAGACGGCGAATCGGTCATTAGCATAATGAGGCGGTCTATCCCTATACCGCACCCTGCCGTCGGCGGCATACCATACTCCATTGCTACAAGAAACTCTTCGTCCATTGGCTGGGCTTCTTCGTCTCCTGCGGCGCGTTCACTCGATTGCGCTTCGAAACGTTCGCGCTGGTCTATGGGGTCGTTAAGCTCGCTAAATGCGTTGGCGATCTCTTTACCCCTTACTATCAGCTCAAATCTATCGGTAACCGACGGGTCGTCGGCGTTCTTTCTCGAAAGCGGTGAGACCTCTGTCGGATACTGTGTTACGAATGTCGGCTCCATAAGTTTACCTTCGGCAACGGCCTCGAATATTTCTATTACTATCTTACCGAGTGAAAGTTTGTCTTCAGTAACCTTGAGTCTGGGGTTCACACCCTTTAAAAACTCGTATGCCTTTGTCTTGTCTTCTAAGGTCTCTTTCGTAGCATCGGAGTGTTCGAGTATGGCATCTTTAACTGTTATGCGCTTCCAGGGCGGGGTCAGGTCAAGCTCGCTCTCCTGATATGTAATCTTAGTTGAACCGTGTATCTTCTCGGCGATGGAGCTTAGCATTGTTTCAACAAGATTCATCAAGTCTTCGTATGTGGCGTATGCCTCATAGAACTCAAGCATCGTAAACTCAGGGTTATGTTGCGTGGAGATGCCCTCGTTACGGAAGTTTCTGTTTATCTCAAATACCCGCTCAAATCCGCCTACGACTAAGCGTTTAAGGTAAAGCTCCGGTGCGATGCGCAGATACATATCCATATCCATTGTGTTGTGGTGCGTTATGAATGGTTTTGCCGCCGCACCTCCGGGGATGCTCTGCATCATCGGAGTTTCTACTTCGATGTAGTTACGCTCTGTAAGAAAGTCTCTGACCATGCGTATAATACGGGTGCGCTTGAGGAATACGTCCTTGACCTCAGGGTTTACCATTAAGTCTAAGTAACGTTGGCGATAGCGGGCTTCGATGTCCTTGAGTCCGTGCCACTTCTCCGGTAGTGAGTGCAGGCTCTTTGTGAGCATGCGCATTGAACTTACCTCAACGGTCAGCTCGTCGGTCTTTGTTCGAAAGAGTCGGCCCGTTATGCCGATGATGTCGCCCATGTCGGTGGCCTTAAATAGCTTCCAGTCGGCTTCGCTCATTACATCACGGCGCAGGTGCAATTGCACGCGTCCGCTTGCGTCTTGGATGTGCGTGAAGGATGCCTTGCCGAAACGCCTGAGAGCCATTACGCGCCCAGCCATCACTACGGTGATTGGTTCTCCACCTTCTCCGTTCTTTTCTTCAAAGTCTTCGCGCGTTAGCTTTCCGTATTCGTCGGCGACACGCTTTGCGTCTGTCGTTGGCTTAAAGTCATTTGGAAATGGATCAATGTTGAGTTCGCGTATGACCTCTAATCTCTCAACACGACGCTTGAATTCGTTCGTACGTTCCTTATCTGTCGGCATCGTCTCCGTTGCCTCGGCCTCTTTATTCAATGTATCTGTCCTTTTATAGATAAATTTATACGAAATTACGCAGACCACCTGTCTCTTAGATAGATATGGGTCAATATCGACCTGAATAGAGACAAACAAGTAGCATTTTAGTCATATATTAAAGATACGTATAGATTTTAAAGATATCCCATTCGAGGGGGCGTAGTCAAGCAAAAAGCACGAAAAACTACTATATTTTCAAAGGGTTAATGGATTTTAATCGTTTGCGGCGGTCTGCGGCGCGATAAAAGTCCAGCTACGTTGTTCTGCTTTGATATCGGTCGCTCAACGTACCTAAAAGTACGCCTCGCTCCCAATATCTCGCACGCCTAGTATCTGGAGCTTTTCTCTTTGCCGCAGGTGGTGGGTAAGGGAGATTTGCGGGGGTTAATACGTTACATGATGCCCGTTTGTTATCCCTGCTTGTTATTAAAAAAGTTTAATAAAAAAACCGTCTCTTCTTGACTATCGTCAAAGTGTTATCTATAATACTGCGCTATTATATAAAACAGTTAGGCAGTAAAAAAAATAAAAAGCACTAATAAAAAGGAGAGTAATATTACTATGAGTATGAATTGTTTTCAGTGTCAGGAAGCGGCAGGAAATGTAGCGTGCACCAAGGTAGGTGTATGCGGTAAGAACGAGGAGGTCTCTAACCTTCAAGACCTTTATATATACCTCCTAAAGGGCATATCCATCTGGACGACAAAGGCGCGCAGTGCCGGTGCCGTTAGCGAAGAGATAGATATATTCGTAGTCAAGGGGTTATTTTCAACGATAACTAACGTTAACTTCGACGACGCCTACTTTGAGGCGAAGATAAAAGAAGCCTTTGATATTCGTAACGACGCAAAGGCTCTATTCGAAGGTGCTTCAGAGAGTAGCGATGGTGGCGGCCTCCACGATTCTGCAACGTGGTCGTGTAGCGATAGAGCCGGCATGCTCGAGAAGGCAGAGAGCGTAGGCATAATGAGCGAAGCCAATGAAGATATACGTTCATTAAAGGAGCTTCTTACATACGGCCTTAAGGGTATCGCCGCATATGCCGATCACGCAAATGTACTCGACCATAAGGACGCAAGTATCTTTACCTTTATAGAAGAAGCGCTCGTCGCTACGACGAGAGACGACATCGGCGCGGACGAACTTACGGCTCTCGTATTAAAGACGGGCGAAGTTGCCGTCACTACGATGGCTCTCTTAGATAGCGCCAACACGACGACCTATGGTACGCAGGAAGCAACTGAAGTCTTTACGGGACTTAAGGGTGGCCCTGCCATACTCGTTAGCGGACACGACCTTCGCGATATAGAAGAGCTCCTTATTCAGACAGAGGGCAAAGGCGTGCATGTATACACGCATAGCGAGATGCTCCCGACGCACGCATACCCCGAACTAAAGAAGTACGCACACTTGGTCGGCAACTACGGTACGGCCTGGTACAATCAGCATGAGGACTTTGAGAACTTCAAGGGCGCGATACTCATGACGACCAACTGCATAAAGAAGCCAAAGGATACTTATAAGGATCGTATCTTTACGACAGGTCTTGTCGGTTGGCCCGGTGTCGCTCACGTTGCCGATAGGGCCGACGGCGAGGCAAAGGATTTTTCTGCCGTTATAGCCAAGGCCGTTGAGGCCGGAGACATAGGCACGGAAGAAGCCAAGAATTCACTGACCATCGGCTTTGCGAAGGATCAGGTAATGGCCGTGGCCGATAAGGTGGTAGAGGCCGTAAAGTCCGGCGCCATTAAGCGTTTTGTTGTTATGGCCGGATGCGATGGTCATCAAAAGAGCCGTAACTACTATACGGATTTAGCCAAGGCACTGCCGAAAGATACCGTAATCCTTACGGCCGGATGTGCGAAGTATCGTTACAACGCACTAGACTTGGGCGATATCGGCGGCATACCGAGGGTCTTGGATGCGGGTCAGTGTAATGATTCCTATTCGCTTGCCTACATTGCCTTACAGCTTAAGGAGGTATTTGGCTTGGACGATATAAACGACCTTCCGATATCTTACGACATAGCGTGGTATGAGCAGAAGGCCGTAACAGTATTGCTGGCTCTCCTGCACTTAGGCGTAAAGGGGATACGTCTTGGGCCAACGCTTCCGGCGTTCTTGTCGCCGGGTGTTGCAAAGGTGCTCGTTGATAACTTCGATATCAAGGGTGTAACCGATGTTGAGACGACGATGAAGGAGATGTTCGGAGATACGGTTGCCGTTTAATAGGTAACTTCTTTAATTCTCAAGGGGCGGTTGGTGCGTGGATTATGCACCGACCGCCCCTTTTTTTGTTTGTGCTTGTTGCGTCGCCTAGCAGAAGAACTTTTCTCTTTGCCGCCGTTCTTCAGAGAAGCTCTTCTATAGAGGCATATTCCACCTTAACAGCTTCGGCAACGGCTTCGTTGCAGAGGTGACCGTCGTAGGTATTAAGCCCTCGCATAAGTGACGCGTCATCTTCCATCGCTCCCTTAAGGCCAAGGGCCGCGAGCTTCAGTATATACGGTAGTGTTACGCTCGTCAGAGCAAGTGTAGAGGTGCGCGGGACGGCGCCGGGCATATTGGCAACACCGTAGTGAATAACGCCTTCTTCTACATAGGTCGGATCTTTGTGTGTGGTCGGGCGTATCGTCTCAACGATACCGCCCTGATCTACCGCAACGTCGACGATGACGCTACCGGGCCTCATCGTTCTTACGAGCTTACGTGATATAAGTATCGGCGTCTTTGCGCCCGGCGAGTGTACAGCACCAACGAGTATATCGGTCTTCGGAAGCACCTCTTCAATATTCTCAGGCGTTGAGATGAGAACCTTGACGTGGCCACTATACTTTTCTTCTATGAGAGGGAAGCTCTTGTCCGACCTGTTCAGCACTGTCGTATCGGCGCCGAGGCCCACTGCAACATCCAAGGCGCTAAGGCCGACCGTACCTGCGCCGATTATCGCGACCGTGCCTTTGGTAACGCCGGTTACTCCTCCAAGGAGTACGCCGCGGCCTCCGTGAGGCTTCATCAAAAAGTGCGCGCCCATCTGCACAGAGAGGCGTCCGGCAACCTCGCTCATGGGTGCGAGTATCGGTAAGCGATGGTCGTCGGTTACGACTGTTTCATATGCAACGCCCGTGGTCTTAGCCTTTAAGAGTGCCTCTGTTAAAACCTTATTCGACGCGAGGTGCAGGAAGGTGAATACTACGAGCCCTTTACGAA
>DAOVKH010000201.1 GCA_030631875.1 Deltaproteobacteria bacterium
ATCTTCCTTAAAGGGAAGATACCTTTTACAGGCATACACGAGACACTTGAAGCAGTGCTTGAAGGCCACGACGTAGAGGCACTTAAATCCGTAGATGACGTACTTGACGCGGACCGCCTCGCCAGAGCGGCGGCACGGGCGCATATAAGAAAATACTTTAAGGTATAAATTAAAAGAAAGATAGAGAGGCTTTAAAATATGTTGACGATAATAGCATTTTTGGTTGTACTTGGGGTTCTGATATTCATCCACGAGCTTGGGCACTTCTTGGTAGCTAAGTGGTCGGGCGTTGGCGTTGAGGCCTTCTCTCTCGGCTTTGGTCCAAGGGTCTTTGGCATCAAGCGCGGAGAGACAGACTATAAGATATCGCTCATCCCATTTGGCGGTTACGTCAAGATGACGGGTGAGGCTATAGACTCTGAAGAGACATACGAAGACCTTAAGCACCTTACCGAGTATGAAAGGCTAAGGCGTGACGAAGACTTCATAGAAAAATCTTTTCAGCGTAAACCTCTCTTTAAGAGGGTTGCGATAGTAGCGGCAGGCCCTGCCATGAATCTGGTCTTGGCGGCCATACTCTTTCCTGTCATATACATGATAGGCGTTAGTGTTCCGGCCTTCCTCTATGAAACACCTAAGGTTGGCTACGTGCCGAGCGCCGGCCCTGCTTACGAGGCCGGAGTCATGCAGGGCGATATCATAGATTCGATAGATGGCGTAGGTGTTAGTACATGGGAAGGTGCGATTGAATTGATAGCGCTGAACCCGGGCAGAGAGGTAGAGCTTAAGGTTAAGCGTGGCGAAGTACTTCTCACCAAGAAGATAGTGCCCGTGGCGGTAGAGAATAAGTCCTTTGGAGTTGATGTCGGTGTCTCAGGCTTCTATCCTCCGATGCCTGCGGTGGTTGGGGCAATCAAAGAAGGCTATCCGGCAGAGAAGGCGGGCTTAGAGGCAGGAGACCTTATAAAGAGTATAGGTGGCAAGGCTATTACGCACTGGTCGGAGCTTAACGATGAACTGAGCTCTCTTGGTGCCAGGCAGGTCGTCTTTGAACGCGCCGGAGTTCTAAATGAAGTAACCATAACACCCGTCTATGATGAAGAGTCGGATAGATACTTTATAGGTGTTATTAAGCAGGACGACATGACCGTTAAGAGCTACGGCCCCGTAGAGGCCGTTAAGCGTGGCTACAACCGTGCAGTAGAGCTTACGACACTCTTATTTACCGTATTAAAGGGGCTTGTCTTTGGGGATTATTCGATGGATAGCCTCGGTGGTCCAATCATGATAGCCAAGGTCGCGGGTCAAGCGGCAAGCAGTGGCCTTGTGCCGATATTATTTCTGGTGGCATTCCTGAGCCTTCAGTTGGGGATAATAAATCTATTCCCCATACCTGTGCTCGACGGAGGTCATCTCTTCTTCTTCGGATTTGAGTGGATTATAGGCAAACCGCTAAACGAAGAGATTATGATAATAGCCCAGAATATCGGGATGGTACTCTTACTCGGATTGATGATCTTTGTTACGTGGAACGATATAGCGCGTATGTTCTTATAGGTCTTTTATCATGAAGATATTGAGCATAGATACATCTTCTGTCTCCGGCAGTATTGCGATAACCGAAGACGGCAGAACCTTAAACGAGCTTAATACCGAGAGGGTCGGTACGCACTCTGAGTGGCTACTTCCGTCGATAGAGCGTTTGTTGGGTGAAGCCGAGATGAAGCCTTCTGACGTAGACGTATTCGCTTTATCTATTGGCCCCGGTTCTTTTACGGGTTTGAGGATTGGCGTTAGTGTCTTGAAGGGGCTTTCGTGGGGCGGTAGCGAGCATACGCCGATAGTCGGAGTTTCTACCTTAGAGGCCCTTGCTCTTGGCCTTACAGGCAATACGGCTTATGGTAACGCCCTTATAGTCCCTATACTCGACGCACGAAAGAAGGATGTCTACTCGGCACGTTTCGAGCTTTCCGATGCAGGCGAGGTGAGACGCTTAAGTGCCGATAGTGTTAGTAGGCCAGAGGCCTTAATAGAAGGACTGAATAAACGAAGACCTCAAGGCAAGGTTCTCTTCCTTGGCTTAGGGCTTAGCGTATACGCTAAGATGATGGAAGACCTCGTCGATGGGGCGGTAATCTTAGGCGAGCCATTCTGGAGTGTAGATGCAAAGAATGTTGCCAGGGTAGCCGAGCGGGCTATAGAGGAGCAGGGTATTGAAGCCGCATCCGTCGGTGCCGAGCAATTAACGCCGCTATATATCCGCCGCTCTGATGTAGAATTCAAGAAGACGGTTACGGTCGAATAAGAGTCGATTCGTTATATTCAGGGCAGTTGTGTTGACAACCTTACGGCTATGGGGTAATATTGTATATTGTTGCAATGATTGAGTATTTTGGTCTTTTATGAAAGGAGATCTATTAAAGTGACAGATGATATCATCGTTGAAAAACTGCTTCAGGAGAATGATGAATTTAGAGAGGCGTACGAGGAGCATAAGGCACACCGTAAGGTAACCGAAAAATTAGAGAAGAAGCATATATTAACGACAGAGGATGAGGTGGAGCTTAAGAGGCTTAAGAAGTTGAAGCTCTCACTTAAGGATAAGATGAACGCTATAATAGCCGATAATAAAGAGAATTGCGCTTAAAAAACTCAAAGAGGTCATGCGTTTAATATTATGAAAAGTGACAGGATAAAAAAAGGATTTGACCGCGTCCCGTCGAGGGCGCTTTTGTACGCAACGGGCATACCAAAGGGCGAGATGCGAAAGCCTTTTATAGGTATCGCTTCAAGTTTTAGTGACTTAATCCCCGGACACATCGGGATGCGCGACTTAGAGCGTTTTATCGAAAAGGGCGTACACACCGGAGGCGGCTATCCCATGATATTCGGCCTTCCCGGTATATGCGACGGCATTGCAATGGGGCATAAGGGTATGCATTATTCCCTGCCTTCTCGTGAGCTTATAGCC
>DAOVKH010000189.1 GCA_030631875.1 Deltaproteobacteria bacterium
CATCTTCGTAGTAATGGAGCGCCCTTCCGCACTATTTATCTTATCTATGGTGCTGGCGATTATCTTCGGTACGTCCGAGGAAAAATGCATGCCACGGAATAGGAAGAACGGAAAGATTACTATCTCGTCTACTCCTCTACCTGCGAGCGTGCGTACGCCTTCGGGTATCGATGGCTTTGCCATCTCCATGAGGGCAGGCTCGAATAGGTCTGACTGAAAGTACTCCTTAAGCTCACTGACGAGCGCGAACACCCTATCATTGGCTTCGGCCTTCTTACTGCCGTGTGCTACTACTAAGAAACCTCTCTTCTTCATGCGGTTGCCACCTTTAATTTACTCTCTTTTCTCTCTATTATTTCGTATAGCAGATTCATGTCGATCTTACTGCGCACAAGCTCAGCGAGTTTTTTGTAGCCCTCTTCCTTTAGGTCGGAGTAACTCGTAGTCTCTCCGCTTAGCGAGAAGATCTTCTTACGAAGTTCGTCGTTATCGAATAGGCCGTGTATGTAAGAGCCGAATACGAGCTTGTCTTTGGATATTGCACCGTCTTTTATGCTGTGCGTAGAGCCTGCGCGTGTAACCTTAAACAATGCCTCTGTATTATTTAAGTAGGTAGTCTCTCCCATATGTATCTCATAGCCCGTTACGGCTTTATCTCCGAAGGTTTTGCTTAAAGCCACTACCTGATGCGTTGTCTTTTCCTTTGCCATCGTCGTTTCTATGTCGAGCAGGCCGAGAGCCTTTCTGGTAACGTCGTCGTCGGTGATAGATATTCCAAGCATCTGAAAGCCGCCGCAGATGCCGATGACTTGCCTGCCTTCCTTGATATGCGCTCGAATCTCTTCGTCGTAACTTGATGCCATGAGGTAGTCGAGGTCTGCGAGCGTGTTCTTTGTGCCGGGTATGATGATGATATCCGCACGACCTATCTTTTCATTGGCCTTAACGTAGCGAAGCCTTACCTCAGGCGAGGCCTTCAGTGCGTCAAAGTCCGTGAAGTTCGATATGTGAGGTAGCTCTATTACGGCGACGTCCACTCCGTTGCCGCTTGCTTTATGCCCAAGAAGGCCAAGGCTGTCCTCTTCCTGAAGGTAGATATCCCTGAAGTACGGTATTACGCCAAGGACGGGTAAGCCGGTTAGTTTCTCTATCTCTCTGATGCCCGGCTCTAAGAGGCTCAAGTCTCCACGAAATTTATTTATGATGACGGCTTTTACTCGCGCGCGATCTTTGGTAGAGAGTAGTGTGAGAGTGCCGACGATCGATGCGAATACGCCGCCTCGGTCTATGTCGCCGACGAGTATCACAGGGGAGTCGGTCATGTGAGCCGTACCCATATTGGCGATGTCATTTTTCCGAAGGTTAATCTCTGCCGGAGATCCGGCACCTTCGATTACGACCATATCGAAGTCTTCGGTGAGTCGCCTGTAGGCGGCCTCTACAAACTTTGCGGCCTTGCCCTTAAAGGCGTGGTACTCCTTGGCGTTCATGTGGGCGAAGACCTTGCCGTCGATGATAATCTGGCTCCCTGTGTCGCTATCGGGCTTTAAGAGTATGGGGTTCATCTCGATTGTAGGGCGCACGCCTGCGGCTTCTGCCTGAAAAACCTGTGCTCGACCCATCTCAAGGCCTTCTTCTGTGACGAATGAGTTTAAGGCCATATTCTGCGCCTTGAATGGGGCGACCTTCAGGCCGTCTTCCTTGAATATTCGACAAAGGGCGGCCGTTATGGCAGACTTGCCGACGTGCGAGGCCGTACCCTGCACCATTAGCGAGAGCGTGGTCATTTTGACACACCTCGGCTAATAGCATAACTCTTTGATTTTATTGAGTGATTGTGATTATTGGCAGTATTGTGCCACTGTTTCGTGAAATAGGTTTTAATATAAGGGAGTACTTCCATTTTCTTGTCCTCGAAGAAATTTGCGAAGTTTATCTTTGATGGTTGCCCTGACAGGTCTCCTGACTTCCGGATCATTCTACTAACCGAGCCTTCCCAAAGGGTCTGTACCTTCAGTGGCTTTCTTCGGTCTTCGTTCCCGGTTACAGTGGCGAGTCCGCTCCCGATTTTAACGGGATTCCCTCTTTAGTCTTCCTATGGTTCGGAAGAGCCGAGGCAACTTAAATTCGTCTGTAGTATTAAGATTAACATGCCTGTATTTGGGTGTCAAGGTTGTAGCCTTTGGAGTAGCACTTGACAAAACCGCCTCCTTGTTTTATGGTGTTAGTTATCAAATAGACGCAGGAGATATTATATTAATGAAGAACGAAAAGAAGGTAGTAAAGAAGACAGCAGTCTCGGCGGAGACACAGAAGGACGTAATCGCCACGCGCAAGAGCTGTGATGCCGCAGGAACCGGCCTCTCGCACTATATCCTGATGGATAAGAAGGCTAAGCGCTAAAAGTGTCTAAAAAAACCTGTTTTACCTCTCCACGAGGCCGCAACGCAAACATGGGTGGCGGACCAAACCTCGTGCCAGTTGATATTTCTCATAAAGACTATCTCGCACTCATAGACCCGAATACGGCCTTCTGGGCGCTCGTCAAGAAGACTAAGCTCGCAGAGACTCTGACCGACAATAAATTTATTGCGTCTTATAAGAAGAAGTCCGTTAAATTTGCCGAAGAGATGCAGATGCTGCGCTTCGGCCTTAGTCCGTCTGCCGTATACTTTAACCCCACTGAGCGTTGTAATCTTAATTGCGATTACTGCTACATTCCCGAAAAGATGCGTTCCACCGGACGCGACATGACCAGGGCCGAGATATTCAAGGCTCTGCGTAAGCTCCGCACGTACTTTAAGTCCACCATGCCCAAGGGCAGGGTGGCTCAGATAATCTTCCACGGTGCCGAGCCGATGCTCAACAAAGATGCCGTATTTGCGGCTATTGAAGAGTTTGGTGAAGACTTTCGCTTTGGCGTTCAGACCAACGGTACGCTCTTAGATGACAAGGCCGTTGAGTTTCTGACTAAGACCGGTACAGGCATAGGCCTTTCGCTCGACGCACCGACCGAGGCCATAGCCAATAAGAGCCGTAAGACCTGGAAGGGCGACGGAGTATTCGCCTCTACACTTGAGGCCATGGATAAGCTCAAGGGCTACGAAGGTTATAACGTAATATGTACGGTAACCAAAACGAACGTGTCGCAGTTGACGAAGATGGTCGAGTTCTTCCACAGAGAAGAAGTTCCGGCAACGATGCTAAATATGCTTCGATGCACACTACCCGGCTCGCGCGAGATGAAACCATCTGACCCGTTGGCGGCTCGCCACTTTATAGCCGCACTTGAACGCACCCACGAACTCTACAAAGAGACCGGCCGTAAGTTGGTCGTAGTAAACTTCGCCAATATTCTGATAAGTATTCTCGCACCGACGACCAGACGCCTTATGTGTGACATCTCACC
>DAOVKH010000135.1 GCA_030631875.1 Deltaproteobacteria bacterium
ATTCCCAATAATCAGCTCGGCAGGTACGAAGAAGAGCTTAACAGCTTCATTGAATCTCGCCACGCAGAGATAATCAGCGAGATTAACGAGAAGAAGAGCCTTACAGACGACATAAAGGGCAAGCTAAACTCAGCTCTCGACGCATTTAAAGAGACATTTGTAGTCCAGGAAGACTAATTAATATAGAGGACTAAGATAACTTACTATGGCAACTCTTAGAGAAATACAACGCAGAATCAAGAGTGTTAAGAACACTCAGCAGATAACCAAGGCCATGAAGATGGTCTCGGCGGCAAAGCTCAGACGTGCCCAGGAGAATATCGTGGCCGCACGCCCCTATGCCGATAAGGTTAAGGATCTGGTTGCGGCACTCGAAGAAGGCACTATGCCCGAGAACCACAAACTATTATCCAAAGGTAGTGATAAGCCCGCAAAGAAGGCCGAACTAATACTACTGACATCCGATAGAGGTCTTTGCGGAGGCTTTAACTCATACCTAATACGTATGGTTGAGAGGTTTATGCGCGAGCATCCTGAGCTTGACTGTACGGTAAGTATCGTCGGCAGAAGGGCCTTGGATCACTTCAAGGGTCGCTCAGAGGTTACAGGACGTCGCCACTTCGGTAGCGGACGCCCTGACTTTAACTTAGCCGAAGAGATTGCCGGAGATGCAGTAGCCAGCTACTTAGAGGATAGCTCAGACGAGGTATACCTCGTATACAGCACCTTCCAGAGTGCGCTAACGCAGACCCCTGTAATACAGAAACTTCTTCCGATAATACCGGATAACTCCGAGAAAGAGGCATTAGACTCATTCCTCTTTGAACCGTCTCCTGAGGCAGTCCTCGACGTACTTCTTCCAAAGTACGTTGAAGTGCAGGTATTCAGAGCACTTCTGGAATCTTCTGCGAGCGAGCACGGAGCACGCATGACGGCCATGGACTCGGCCTCAAAGAACGCTTCGGAGATGATAGGCGGATTGACACTTATCTACAACAGGGCTCGTCAGGCGGCCATTACAAAGGAACTGCTTGAGATAATAAGTGGAGCCGAGGCACTGAAAGACAGCTAATAATAACGCATAACGTTTTCTATAAAGGAGGTTTCACGAGATGGCAGACGCAAATATTGGAAGGATAACGCAGGTAATTGGACCTGTTCTTGACATAGAGTTTCCGGCGGGCAAACTACCGCCGATATTCAACGCAATAACGATAACCAACCCCAGTATCAGCGACGAGCAGGATAACCTCGTTGTTGAAGTAGCACAACATACCGGAGAGAACATCGTACGCTGTATAGCCATGGACTCAACCGACGGACTCGTCAAGGGAATGGCGGCTACAGATACTGGCGACGGCATAAAGGTTCCGGTAGGAGAAGCCGTTCTCGGCAGGATTATGAACGTGACGGGAGACCCTGTCGATGAGGCAGGCCCCATCAAGACAGACAAAAAGTACCCAATACATAGGCCTGCACCAAGCTTTGAAGAACAATCTACGACGATGGAGGTCTTTGAGACGGGCATTAAGGTCGTCGATCTTCTAACCCCTTACCTTAAAGGCGGAAAGATCGGACTCTTTGGTGGGGCTGGAGTCGGCAAGACCGTTCTCATCATGGAACTCATAAACAACGTCGCCATGCAGCACGGCGGATACTCGGTATTCGGCGGTGTCGGCGAAAGAACAAGAGAGGGTAACGACCTCTGGCAGGAGATGAAGGAGAGTGGCGTTATCGACAAGGCCGCGCTCGTCTACGGCCAGATGAACGAACCTCCGGGTGCGAGGGCCAGAGTCGCATTGACTGCTCTCACAGCGGCTGAGTACTTTAGAGATGAAGAAGGCCAAGACGTCCTTCTCTTTATCGATAACATATTCCGCTTCGTGCAAGCTAACTCAGAGGTCTCGGCTCTCCTTGGGCGTATTCCTTCTGCCGTTGGATACCAGCCTACACTCTCTACCGATGTCGGTGAGCTTCAGGAGCGTATCACATCGACTACAAAGGGTTCTATTACATCGGTTCAGGCCATATACGTACCTGCCGATGACCTTACAGATCCGGCCCCTGCTACGACCTTCGCTCACTTGGACGCGACGACCGTCCTTTCGAGGCAGATATCAGAGCTTGGTATATACCCTGCCGTCGATCCGCTCGATTCGACCTCGCGCATCCTTGATCCGCAGATAGTCGGCGAAGAGCACTACAACACGGCCAGAAACGTACAGCAGATACTCCAGAAGTATCGCGACCTTCAGGACATCATAGCCATCCTCGGTATGGATGAGCTTAGCGAAGAAGATAAACTCACCGTCGCAAGGGCAAGGAAGATTCAGAAGTTCCTCTCACAGCCCTTCTTCGTCGCAGAGCAGTTTACGGGTACACCCGGTAAGTACGTGTCGGTTAAGGATACCATCAAGGCCTTTACCGAGATAGCCGCCGGTATTCATGACGACGTACCTGAGCAGGCATTCTACATGGTAGGAAACCTCGATGAAGCTCTCGAAAAGGGCGAAAAACTAAAGGCTGAAGAGGCATAATGGCTGATACATTTACATTGGAGATAGTCACACCTTCGGGTATATTGGTCTCAGAGGAGACGACCGAGGTTACGGCTCCGTCTACAGAAGGCGAGTTCGGCGTGCTTCCAAATCACACCGATTACATAACCGCCCTTAAGCCCGGCCTTGTCAGCTACAAGAAGGACGATAAGGACTGCGTGGTAGTCGTTGGTGGCGGATACGCCGAGGTATCGCAAGAAAAGACGAATATACTCGTTGACTACGCTAAGTTGGCTACGGAGATAGATAAGAACGCGGCGAACGAAGAGCTTAAGACGGCAGAGGCTACTCTTGCCGAAACAAAAGAAGACGACTCGCACTACGCCAAATGCAAAGAGGCCGTGGATTTAGCAGAGGCCAAGATTGCGGGTGCTCAAAAGGCATAATCGACCTGCACGCAACCAATAAACTACAAGAGCCCATCAGGTTAAACCTGATGGGCTCTTTAACGTCTACACGCTTACGCCTGCTTTACTTCTTCGAGAACGAGACCTTTGTCTTTCCGTCCTTCACCGACACATTAAAGTCAACATCACCACCGCCTGAGCCTTTGAGCTTATCGCGCTGTGCGCTCAAGGACTTCTTAAAGTTGTCATAAGAGAGGCCTGCCGTCGATTCATTGCACTTCTTCTTGGCATTGACGAAGTCGTCATAGACCTTCTTCATATTATCCTCACCGCCTACCCCTGAAGAAACCTGTCGCTTCTCCGGCGGCCTTATGGCGGCAGGAGCGCTTGGAATACTCGCCCCGCCCTCGGATCTTCTACGGTATGTACCGGCCTCTATGGCCTTTAGCGTCCTCGTCCAGTATTGCTTATAGGATGCGTACTTTGCCACAAGGCTCTGAAATTTAAATTTATCTCCTGTATTGCTTATGGCAACACCTGAATGTCGGCGTATTATCCGCTCGACACTCGCGCGCAGCTTTATAGGCTCACGCTTTACTATATTCATAAAGTATTTTTCGTACTCTATCTTCAGTGATGCCATCTCGGATTCGAGTATGGATATGTCTTCCCTAAGCCCCATACCTTTAACTTTAGCAAAGATTGATGGTTTTTGTAAAGCCCTATCACACTTTTATAGTATTTAAAGCCTTGACTGGAGATACTTTCTTATTATACCTTGAATAGATGAAGAAACTCTCCGCGATAGTATTGGCCGCAGGAATGGGCACACGCATGAAGTCCGATACTCCAAAGGTTCTCCATGAGCTATGTGGCCGCCCTATGCTCAACTACCCTTTGATAAGATTGCAGGAGCTTGGCGTAAAGACGACGATAGTGGTCGTTGGAAACCACCAGAAAGATATAGAGGCCGCGGCCAAGGGGTCGGGCAATAAGAGCCTCCGCTTCGTACTCCAAAGCCCGCCACGCGGCACAGGAGACGCCGTCAGGTGTGCTATGAAGAAGCTTACGCCCGGCTACTCGGGAGATATGCTTATATTATCCGGCGACGTGCCTCTAATAGAAACGCCGACACTTAAGGCCATGATCCGCCTCCACAGAAAGAAGCGTAAAGAGGCGGCAGTAATAACGGTACTCTCGGTAATGCTCGAAGACCCTTCGGGCTATGGGCGTATTATAAGAGACGACTTGGGACAGATAGTCGACATCACAGAAGACCGTGACTGCACGCCATCACAAAAGAAGATAAAAGAGATAAATGCCGGTATCTATATAATAGACGCTTCGTTTCTCAGAGAATACCTGCCTAAGATTAAGACCAATAACACACAGGGCGAGTACTACCTGCCCGACCTCGTAAAGATGGCACGGAAGAAAGGCAGGCACGTCGGCTCACTCCTCCACATAAACCCTGAAGAGATTATGGGCATCAATAACCGCTCTCAATTGGCAGAGGCTTCTTCGACAATGCGAAGTAAGATAAATACAGATATAATGCTCAGCGGCGTTACATTCATCGACCCCGATACGACCTACATAGACGATACGGTTACCATAGGGCAAGACTCGACCATATACCCGAATGTCCACCTCAAAGGAAGTACGACCATTGCCAAAGGCTCGACCATTGAGGAAGGTGTTAAGATAACAGACTCAACCATCGGGGCAAATACCACCATCAAGTCGCACTCTGTCATAGAAGACTCCCGCATTGGCAAGGATACATCAATAGGCCCGTTCGCGCGCCTAAGGCCCGGTACGATAATCAGGGACAACGCCAGAATCGGAAACTTCGTAGAGGTTAAGAACTCTACCATAGGCAGAGGAACAAAGGCCGGACACCTGAGCTACATTGGAGACACCACAATAGGCCAAGACGTCAACATCGGTGCCGGAGTGCTTACCTGCAACTACGACGGA
>DAOVKH010000066.1 GCA_030631875.1 Deltaproteobacteria bacterium
AGAGTCTCCATCCTTCATCCGTGAGCACCTCTTTTAAGTCAGTCCCCTTCATCATTATACTTTCCTGCCTATATTCGCCTTAAGGACATTAAGGAGTTTTGGAGCGTTCACTCTCAAGGAGTAACGCTCTTCAATGGTCTTGCGTGCCTCTTTACCGAGACCCTTTCGAAGCCCAGCGTCTTCTATAAGCTTAGATATCGCATCTAACCACTCACTCTCGTTCACTGCCAACAACCCGTTCACGCCCTCGTCTATAACCTCTGTATTCACGCCTACTGGTGAGGCAACGGCCGATATACCCGAAGACATATACTGGAGCAACTTAAAGGCGCACTTACCACGCGTCCATTCATCATCGACGAGCGGCATGATACCTATATCAAAGCTCTGTATATCGGCAACCTCTTCGTCGTATCTCCACCGCTTCTTTATCAGCCAACTCTCAGACTCAGGCCAATCGGGAAATTCATCGGAGACGACCTTAAACTTTATATCGGGATATCTTCTGTAGAGTTCACCTAATATACCCCTGTAGGGCTCCAGGTATCCGACCGTCGCCCTACTGCCTATCCAGCCTATGACCACCAAGCCTTTATCTTTCTCCTCAACTCTATCACCAACAACATACCTGTCACTATCAACCGGCGTCGGTATCACAACCACCTCATCTGCAATAGCCGTAGCAAGGGACTCTAAGTAGGCATTGCCGGCTATGATCATATCAGAACCAAAGATTGTTCTCGCAAACCTCTTTGATCTAACGGCCGATCTCGATGCTCCTTTATTTGAATCGTTAAAGACCACGGCATCATCAAAGTCGTATACAAGATACTTGGCGTGGCTCCTAAGCGAATGCCAATCAATATATCCAAAGAGTCGCTTCTGCAAGAAAACCACATCAAAACGCTTGAGCGACGAAAAGAGCTTACGTCTCCTTAGGATACCCTTCGGAATAGTAAAACTCTCTACAGAGAGCCCCTCTTTCTCCAGATACGGCACGTATTGAAGGAAGCGGTATCTGCCGCTGGGCTTATCCATACGAGTTGTTAGAAATGCTACCTTCATCTAAGAGCGCACCATAAAACCCTTCTTGAAATTGATTAATCTCACCAAGTGGATAACCATTAGAAAACGCCGCCCCTCAAACCCAATGATCGAGATTACGCCCAATTATACCCTCAAGGCGTTTGTTATGGGGCCTGAAGTGTTCGGCTAACCATTCATGCAGGGTCGAATCTATCTTGGGTTTATTCCGTATATTACTAAGACTGTCGAAGATAGAGCCCGTACGTGAAGCATATAGGAAGTTCTTCATAAGGTTGCTTGCCGTATAGGTTCTTACCTTAAGATGCTTGCCCTTATTCCTTGCAGAATAATCAAAGCGTGCGCACTCGTCACTATCAATAGCGAGGAACTCGCAGACATCGGTAACGACCTGTATAGGATCCTTGATCATATCCTTGAATAAAACAAACTTAAAGCTGGTGCTCGGAAATAACTTTAAGTAACACTCTATTTGCTCTGCGTAATAACCTGTGTCAAGATATGTTCTGTATCTTATTAGCTTTCTGCCGCTAACCTCTTTTCCGGATTCATCTGCGTATTCACCTATAATCTCCGGCGTATTAAAGAGGCCGCGACCTATGCGTTCTAAGTCAGCCTTGACCGCCTCTTCAAAATCAAGCTGTTCATAGCCGCGCCGATAGTAGTGCCACCAATGTGACTGCGCTCTGTCTATAGGGTTGCGTAAAAGTATTATAAAGCGAGCATCGGGGTTTACGGCATGAATACGTTCGGCAACATAAGGAAGATATAGGTTACGATGCCTTGAATCTGCAACGAGCTTCTCGCCCTTCCATCCGCTGAAATATTTTTCCCAATAGAAGTCAAGTCCCTTCTCAAACTCCGCCTCAAAGAAGAGCGGCTCCTTTGGCTTAGACATGTATATATCCTGATGTTGATCTAAGTAGGCGTAGAGACTCGTCGTACCGCACTTTGCCGCACCGAGTATGAAAAAATCAGGAAAGACTTTTTTTCTCTTCAAAGAATATTCTCCTTCACGAAGTAGCTTAGAGAGCTACCTATTACTTGCCCTATTGTCTCCCATATATAAGTTACGGCATCACGCTAAACAAATATGCTAACATCTATCTCTCTTCTCATCAAGAACCGCCTCCAGTAATGCCAGGGTCTCACGCATGGTAACTTCCCAAGTGCGTCCAGACATAGCCTTTACCGCACCTTCGCCCATCTTGGCTCGCAGATTAGCGTCAGATAGACTATCTATATATACGGCCAATTCATCCGAGGCGTCCCAGCTCTTTAAGACATAACCGTTCTTGCCTGCGTCTATAAACTCTGCCGCGCCGTTATCGTTCGTAGTAATGACGGGAAGCCCTGTGGCCATCGCCTCAAGGCAGGCATTGGAGCATGGATCATACTTAGTCGGCAGGACGAATACATCTGCCGCGCCGTAGAGGGAGGCAACATCATTCCTTACGCCCGCGAAGATGACCGCATCACTCTTAAGGCCGAGCGACCCTTGAAGCCTTATGAATTTTTTCTTTTCACGCTCCTTCGCCCTGCCGACGACTACGAGCTTCAGAGCCTTCTTGCCTTGAAGCTTTGCCATGGCTCTGAGTATCGTATCCAACCCCTTACGCTTCCAATTATTAGATACAAATAAAAGTACCAACTCGCCATCATCTAACGCAAGCTCTGCCCTTACTTTGGCGCGCGCTTCTTTAACACTTGAATTAAAGGTCTCGTGGTCTACGCCATTATATACGACACGCACTTCGTCGTCACTCAAGGCAAAGTAACTCTGCATATGCCCCTTAACGAGATTTGAGTTGGTTATAATAAAAGTATGGTTCTCTCTTCTCATGATGCGTCTCTCTAAGGCACATATAACAGCGTGAACCGGAGAGATCAGGTACTTAAAGAACCTCTGCAGAGGGTTCGGGTAACTAAGTCTCAACCAATGGTCGTGAACACCACCGCTGGCACGGTAGATATCCAGTGGATAGAACTGGCATAGGCCGAATACAACGTCGTGGTCTTTGCCTTGAAGAAGTCTTCTGACGTTCTTATTAAAGCTTAGATGTCTCAGCGACGACACTACGCGCAGGGTAGGAACCTTCGTTATTGTAACGCCCTCCAAGATTGCCTCGGCCTCATCTATGCGCTCGGCGTAGATGTCCACTTCGTGGCCTGCCCTCACAAAGGCACGCGTAAGGTTTACGGCCACACGCTCGGCCCCGCCCCAAGAACTCGAAAACCCTCTTCCTATGAGTGCTACCTTCACCCCTTCACCGCTACCGCCACGATGGACTTGGCAAAGTCAATATCAAGGTATCTGTATAGCCATGTTGTTATATATAACCGCAAGGTGCGCCTTATAATACTATCGTTATATATACGATACATCACCGAGAGCGACAACCCGCTCTCCTCAAGGGCCGCCCCCAATGTCTCGTATGTATAAGGCGTTTTATGATCCGGGTCTTGAAAATATCTATTCGGATGGTTAAGGTTTGGCGTAGATACTATGAGACGTCCGCCCGGCACGAGCAACTCTTTAAGAGACTTAAGGAACTCTATCCCTTCGTTAAACTCGATATGCTCTATCACCTCGGAGAGTATTATGACGTCGAACTTCTCTTCTATCTCTTCAAGGCTGTGATAGTCGTGATCCGTGGCCGAGTCTATATCCATGGTCTTGTATATTACGTCAGCTTTACCGGTCTTCTTTATTCTATCACCAAGAGCCTTTGTCGATGCGCCAACATCAAGCACCAATTCTCCGCCCTTTAGCTCTTCCATAACTACATCAAAGAGTTTCTTTTTAATTTGCACTTTATATATCGATGGATATATCTTACGCACGGCCTTACGGTGCGCATAAAATGTACTCCAACTAAAGTCCTTACTCTCTCTCTTAGCCATGACTATCTACCCCGTATACTTTCTTCGCTCCCACCTTGAGTGAAACCAGAACCACTCGCGCGGGTGAGCCATTATAAACCCTTCTATTGCCGAATTAAATCTTCTCGTATTCTCAGCTATATCGGCCTCTCTATCATCACTCCTTTGAAGCTCTGTCTTAGGAAGGCATACGACCCGATGTCTTTCATTGGAGGTTCTGTGTATGTATATCGGAACGACCACCGAATCCACTCTCGTAAGTATCGACGCAAGCCCCTTATTCGTACGCGCCTTTGTGCCGAAGAACGCAACCTCAACGGACTCCTTCCACGATGCCCTCTGGTCCATCAATATGCCGAGTATGCCGCCGCCCTTAAGTATGCTTAGCATGCTCCTGACAGAGTTCTTCTTTGGTATAATATCATTACCAAACCTTGAACGCATGCGCTCAATATACCTGTCGACGTAGGGGTTATCTATCGGTCGAGCTATCACGCCCATAGCGTACCCCTCAATGGCCAATGCGGCGTTTAAGGTCTCCCAGCTTCCGAAGTGCGCGCTCAAAAGGACAACACCATTGCCATCGGCCTTAGCACGCTTAAGGTTATCTAACCCCTCGAACTCTACCGTACCTTTTATATACTCTTTAGATGCACGACTGAGCCTTGCGAAGTCTACTATATTCATACCAAAGCTCTCATAGAAGTTCCTAACTAAGGCATCTATCTCTTCAAAGCTCTTAGTATTGGAGAAGACCCTCGTCATATTTGCCCTGACGAGTTCCCTTCGCTTGCAGGCAAGGACACTTATTGCCCTGCCGAGCAGACGGCCAAAGGCGTATGCAATGCCGGTAGGCATACAGTTGACGAAGAATATAAAACTCCGCATCAATATATATAGTACGTAGTCAAACACTTATGTAAGTGCCTTGGCTTCGCTAACGAGCATTACCGGTATTCCGTCGCGTACGGGATAGACCAAGGCGCACGGCTCACATATAATCTCGTCGCCTGCGTCATTCACGATGAGCTTCCCCTTGCACTTAGGGCAAGAGAGTATTGAGATTAAATCTTCTTTTAACTTCATGGTGCAAACCTCCTTAATTATAACTCTTCTTCAACGTAACTATGCTCTTGATCTTATCTAAGTATATTCCGCCTAAGTATCTTTCTATATAATAAGCACCGATGGCAAGTGCCGTACCGATTGCCATGGCAACTATTATATCCAACGGATAATGCATGCCCGTGTATACCCTTGAAAATGCCAGGAGCAGAGCAAAGCCTATGAAGGCCGGAGCCAGCCTCTTAAAGTTAAGGCTCAGTAGAACCATAATACCAAATACGGCGGTCGTGTGCCTCGAAGGCAGTGAGTACGAATCCGAACACTTGGCAAGTACCGTTGCCCACTCAAGGGCATTGCACGGCCTGACTCTCATCACTGAATTTTTAATGACATAGACAATCACGTCGCCGCATACGAATACCACCGCGCACCAGAACAAAGCCCAGCGGAGCTTAGCACTGCCGAATATATAGGCAAGCAGACCACCTAAAGCGAATACACCCATCAAGAACGGCTTATAGGCAAGTGTAGCCATTATCATATCGAGTATGCCATTTGAAAGGCCGATATTTATCGCCCTGAATATATCTAAGTCCATCTCAACCACAGCTCTCTTTCATGCCCCTACTCTTCATAAGCTCCTCTACGTGCTTCAAGACCTCTTCGGGAGTTATCAGCTCCATGCACTTTATGTCACGACACTCCCTTGAAAAACACGGCGAGCACTCAAGCTCTTCACGCCTTAGGACCACATTGTCTTTACCGTAAGGGCCTGTGCGCCACGGTGCGGTCGGCCCGAATATCGCAAAGACCAAAGTTCCTACGGCCGCGGCCATGTGCATGGGGCCTGAATCAAGTGTTATCAGAAAATCGGCTCTCTTGAGGAGAGCCATCAGCTCGCGAAGGTTCGTTCGTCCGGCGAGGTCAACTACATCGCCTGCAGCTTCTTCTGCAATGCGTCGGGCCTTATCTACCTCGTCCTTTGAACCTATTATGACGGGGCGGATCTTATATCGCCTTGATATCTTCCCTATTAACTCGGCAAAGTTTGCCTCGCTCCAGAGCTTCGTTACCCAACGGGCGTGCGTCGATACGACGAAGAAGGCATCGCCTTCGGCTATGCCCGACTCGGCGAGGAGACGACCTACTCTCTCTTCATCCTCCTTGGCGATATGCACGGGGAAGTCTTCTTCCACTCCTTCGGCATCGGCCTCGACCTCTACGCCCGCGGCATAACGCGCGAGCTTAAGATATCTGTCAACGGCGTGCATCTCTTTATCGTATGGCGGCAGTTTATCATTTAAAGGCAAACTGCTCATCTCACGCCCTCCCGCAAAGCCGATACGCCGCTTCCCCTTTGAGAGATAGACCCATATGGCACTCTTAAATAACCCCTGAAAGTCTATGACCATGTCATAGTGCGAAGCCTTTAGCCTCTGCGCTATGCGCCAGTTGCCCCCAAAACCTCTAAAGATATCTTTAAGCCAGCTCCTGCGCCTGACGACTATCAGCTCATCCACCATGGGGTGGTCCTTGAGGAGCGTACTTGCCGCCTCCTCTACAAGCCAATCTATCTTAGCCTCAGGGAAGGCTCTGCGCAAAACCCCAAGTGCGGGCAGGGTATGTACGACATCCCCGATGGAGGATAATTTAATTATGAGTATCTTCATTATCTTTTCTTACCTTAAAAAAACTATAAAGTCCTAACACGTAAGACCGTATGCCCTTTCGACAAACTTTTCGGCGGGCACAGCCCACCCTACGAGGCTAAAAACCGTATTCATTAAGCTAAAGACCTTTCTATCCATCTATCTGAAGGGCACTCCCCGTAGTTTCTTCTCTTACCCGCCCGTAAGGACTGATTACTCTTCCTCAGAACTAGTCCATGACTCCCTGTTAATAAACTCGCCGGTTATGGCGTTGAACTCATACCCCCAATAGCCACCAGGATACGTGACAACCGTAGACCAGACCGCATAAGGCTCCTCTTCCACAAGAAAACTATGGGGTCCTATCTGAAAGTTCAACACGTCGATACTCACCTGCGCCACGCCCCTACTAACGAGATCCGCCCTTAAGGCCTCTTTGATATCGGCGGCCGTAAGACCCTCTACCTTAAACCTCTTTGCCGCGGCCCTCATCTCTGGGCTTACAAGTCTCGGATTAGCATTCATGCTGACAGGCTCTCCATCCTCGGTAAAGACAAAAGAAAATGTCGCCCCCGAGACCGGAAGCCCTTCTACCTCTGTATAATATATCATGGCTTTACGGATAGCAGATCTGGATCTACGCTCTTCAACGTCCCCCCCCCTAACTCGTTCTCCAGGTCATTCAAGCCTAAGAGCTCACCCTCTTCTTCAAGGAAGGCACGCGAACGCGCGCGGATATCTTCATCCACATCCGTTCTCTTTACATAGCCGGGCGGAGTAAAATCACCGAAAAGGTAAATATTCTTAATAACACCATGACCATAGGAATCCCCCCTTACAGAGACCCCATACTCCCCCCTTACCTTATACTTGCCCTTCAGGTATCCCCGTATCCTTCTATTCTTTTCATTTATATTACCGCCCTTGCCTATGATACCGGCCATGGGGTGATTAACGTCGGGAGCCTTGGCCTTTGCCTTATCTGTCTTGTCACTTGGAGTAGCTGGTGCCGCTTCCGGCAGAGCTTCACCACCGACGCCCACCGCCTTTAAATCAACCGGCAACGACCACATAACAAAAACCAACGCTATCAAAAATACCGTACTATATATATAAGACCTCATGATAAGACCTCCAGTTCCTTTAGTATCCACTTTGTTGCATCCTCCATGTTGTTTGCAACAAAGTCAGGCGTTACAGCACCTTCTTTCTCTTTAAGCTCACCCAAGGTTATCTCGCCGTGGCCTGTGAGTATTAAGATACCCTTTGCTCCTATGTTCTTGGCAAGGAGGATGTCGCTCTCCTTATCGCCTATGACAAAGGCACGTCCCATATCTATCGCATGTTGAGAAGAGGCCTGCTCTACAAGCCCCGTTTCAGGCTTACGGCACTTGCAATTATCATCGGGATGGTGAGGACAGTAGTATATGCCGTCGAGCTTAGCTGCACCCTCTTCCAAGAGGATCTCTTCGAGTCTGTCATTTACGGCCTTAAGGTCGGCCTCCGTAAAGTACCCTCGCCCAAGCCCCGACTGATTCGTTACGACCATCGCCTTTACTCCGGCGTCATTTAGTCTCTTTACTCCAAGAGCCGCACCGTCGAATAAGGTAAACCCTTCGGGCGTACCGATATACTCGGTGTCTATATTAAGGGTCCCGTCCCTGTCAAGAAATACCACGGGAGATTTGTTATCGATATCTGTCATTCTTTTCCCATCAGCTCTAATGCCGAAGTAAAGACCTCTTCGGCCGTTATATCGGTTAAGCACTTTGCATCGCCGTCGGGGCACTCACGCTTAAAGCACGGACTGCAATCCATATTAAGGCTAACTACCTTTACGCTATTGCCTACAGGAGCGGTAACGACGGTATCGGTTGAACCGAAT
>DAOVKH010000043.1 GCA_030631875.1 Deltaproteobacteria bacterium
ACTGACGAATTATACGTATGGGTAAAGTCCTCTAATACGAATAATACGAAGGAACGACGCTCGCACAGGAAAAGGAGTAAAAACAGGGGTTTGGATACCATCATAACGAATGCTATTGAGACCGTAAACGTAAAACGGTATAATTCTTATCAAAGGGAAGACCAGACCAAAGAAGCCGGGAAGGGAGGTGCTTAGTGGCACTCTATAAACGAGGCAAGGTCTGGTGGATGAGGATTACGTATAAGGGAAGGCAAACTCGAAGGTCTGCCGAGACGGGTAACAGGAAGCTTGCCGAGAAGGTATACGCTAAGGTGCAGACAGAGATTATCGAAGGTACGTGGTTTAACGTACTGCCCGGAGATAAAAAGACATTCCGGGAGCTAATGGATAAGTATCTTAACGAATATTCGGCACACTGCAAAGCCCCGCGTACGTATAAGACGGACAAAGCTCTTGCCCGTCGTCTGTGTGATACCTTTGGGGATCTAAGGCTTACCGAGGTTACGCCCCGGCTCATCTCTGAGTACAAGTACAAGAGGAGAGAGACAGAGGCTAAACCCGCAACCATTAACCATGAGCTAAAGCTCATGAGCCATGCCTTTAAGCTAGGCATAAACGAATGGGAGTGGGTAAATATTAATCCGGTAGCGAGGGTCTCGCGTGAAAAGGTAAATAACCAGATCGAACGCTGGCTGACCATAACAGAGGAGAGGAGGCTTTTAAGTGCCTCTCCAATGTGGCTTCAAGAGATAATCACCTTTGCTGTCAATACCGGTCTTAGGCAATCTGAGATACTAAACCTAAGATGGGCACGGGTAGACCTTCAGAGAAGAACCCTGACGATCCTTGAACAAAAGAACAATGGCAAAGACACCTTGCCGTTAAATGAAACCGTCCTAGAGATATTGAAGGCACGGTTCAAGATACGACACATAAAGACGGATCATGTCTTCTATAGCCAAGTCGGAACGAGGCTCGACGCACACAACCTCATGAGGGTCTTTCGTCGGGCGGTAAAGGATTCCGGGATAGAGAAGTTCAGGTTCCACGACCTGAGACACACCTTCGCTACAAGGCTTGCTCAGGAAGGTGTTGACATGTACATGATTCAGAGGCTTGGAAGATGGAAGACGACGGCAATGGTAATGCGCTATGCTCACCATTGTCCTGATAGTCTCAGGCCGGGTGTGGCCGTGCTAGATAAAATTAGCACAATTTTAGCACAGTCGGGATAAAACAAAGAAAAAGGGCTACGAGAAATCTCGTAACCCCTTGATTTAATTGGTGGGCCGCAAAGGGATCGAACCTTTGACCCGCTGATTAAGAGTCAGCTGCTCTACCAACTGAGCTAGCGGCCCGTGTGAAGAAACGGTATTTTGAAAAGTATAGCAATATCTCGGTGGCTTTTGCAAGCCGCCTGTGGTGCTTAATCTTTGGTGCGCCTGAGAGGAGTCGAACCTCCGACCCTCGGCTTCGGAGGCCGATGCTCTGTCCACTGAGCTACAGGCGCTCACATTAGTAGCCTATCGCCTAAGGTTGCAGCCTAAGTTGCAGATCGAAGAGTTTTAAAGCCCTCTCTGTCAGGCCTCTTATCTCGTACTTTAATTTTGGGGTGGGCGAGGGGGTTCGAACCCCCGGCCTCCGGTGTCACAGACCGGCGCTCTAACCAACTGAGCTACGCCCACCATATAACTCTCTAAAAGACCTTTACGCCTGTGACGCAATTTATCGTGCTATAAAGTTAAGTCATAAAAACTGACCGCAAATCTTGGTGCGCCAGGGAGGAATCGAACCCCCGACCCACTGCTTAGAAGGCAGTTGCTCTATCCGACTGAGCTACTGGCGCATTGCTTCGTCTAAGTAACTTACTACTGCTGTAACTCTTCAATCTCACCGGTGAAAATCCAACAACTTGCTTACGTCTTTAAATACTTACGTTATGGTCGGGGCGAGAGGATTCGAACCTCCGACATCCTGCTCCCAAAGCAGGCGCGCTACCAGGCTGCGCTACGCCCCGGAGATTTAAAGAGAAGTCTTAAATCAAGTAACGTAACTTAATTATTTACCATATGAGCGTTTTTTTTGCAAGACGTTTTATTTTTAATATTTACGTTCTTTAAGCCACCTCACCAATTTACCGATGGCCTCTGCGCGGTGGCTGATGGCGTTCTTCTCCTTTGGAGTCATCTCAGCGAGCGTTTTGGAGCTGTCGTTGGGAATAAATACCGGGTCGTATCCAAAGCCGCACTCTCCTATTGCCGTCTCCCTTATATGTCCTTCAACCTTGCCGTCGAAGGTAATTTCTTCGTCATTTGCAGGGTCTACAAAGGCCACGACGCAGGCGAAGTGCGCCGAGCGGTCTTTCTCCGTTATGCCGTGTAGTTCTTTAAGGAGCTTCGTGTAGTTGTCTTTATCGGTAGCGTCTGCGCCGCCGTAGCGTGCCGACATTACTCCGGGGCGTCCGTCCAAGGCATCTACGACGAGCCCGGAGTCGTCCGATACGGCTATTATGTCCGTAGCCTCTGCGATGTGGCGAGCCTTTATTAGGGCGTTACCCTTAAAGTCGGGCGCGTCCTCAGGGGGCATTACTATATCCGGAAGGTCGTCGAGCGATAAGACCTCGGCACCGATATCCTTGAGCATCTCTTTCAGCTCCGTGACCTTGCCTTGGTTCTTTGTGGCGAGTATTAGCTTCATAAGATAGTTCTATCCGAGTACGGACCTCTGTATTGCCGTTAATTCATCGATACCCTTTGCGGCCGTCTCATAGAGTTTGTCGAGTTCTTCGCGGGTAAATGGCGCGCCCTCGGCCGTTCCCTGAACCTCTATAATACCGCCCGTGCCTGTCATTACGATATTCATATCAACTTCGGCCGTGGAGTCTTCTTCGTAGTTAAGGTCAAGTACGACCTTACCGCCGCCGATGATACCGACGCTCACAGCCGCCACGGTATCTCCGATAGGGTTATTCTTTATAGCACTACTATCGATCAGTTTATTTACAACCATTGAATATGCAACGAACGCTCCGGTTATGGAGGCGCACCGTGTGCCTCCGTCGGCCTGTATTACGTCGCAATCTATCAGTATGGTGCGCTCACCGAGTTTGGTCATGTCCGTTACCGAACGAAGGCTTCTGCCGATGAGGCGTTGAATCTCGTGTGTGCGCCCGCCAATTTTGCCAAGCTTCGATTCACGCGTAATGCGGCGATTAGAAGAACCCGGCAGCATGGAGTACTCTGCCGTAACCCAGCCCTGCCCTTTGCCCGCAAGGAAAGACGGAACGCGATCTTCTATCGTTGCCGTACATATGACGTGCGTGTCTCCGACCTCTATTAGTACCGAGCCATCGGCAAACTTTAAGTAATCTTTCGTTATCTTTGTTTCGCGTAGATCTTCCACGCTTCTGCCGTCGTGTCTCTTCATATTTTACAGGTCACCTTTTGTCGGATACGTTTACGTATCCGTTCCTCTTTCTTAGTTTTTTTTCAAATGCAAGTACGCCGCGTGCGATTGCCGTCGCTATCTTCTTCTGAGATGTTTTTTGGGCAAGTTTTCGTGCTTCCTTGGGGTTCGATATAAAGCCCATCTCTATGAGCACGGCCGGCATTGTAGCACCTATCAAGACGTGAAAGGGTGCTTGCTTTACGCCTCGGTTCTTGCCGCCCGTCTCTCTAATAATGGAGTATTGTATAATCTCGGCCACCTCGGCACTTTGGTGGTGAGACTCCGTCTGTGTCAGATCCCAGAGTATTGTCTGGAGGTCATCGGCTACGGAGTCGGGAACGTCTCGTTCGTTTTGTCTTTCGCTAAGCGAGTAAGTAGGCAGGTCGGGCACGCCTTCTACCTCCATGAAATTGTCATCGGGTTGATCAGACCTCTCTATCGTGCCTTCGTCAAAGTATACGTCATCGGTAGAATCCCTAATGGTATCGGAGGCACTATTCTCGAATGCGGCGAGTTTGCGTGCTTCATCATCTGATGCTTCGAGGTTCAGGAAGAATGTCTCGACACCCTTCGCCCCTTTCCTGTAGGCCGCATTTACGTGGACGCTTATGAATAGGTCAGCGTCTAAGTTGTTGGCTATATCGGTGCGTTCGTAGAGGTCTAAGTACTTATCGCTCGTGCGCGTAAGGACGACATCTGCGTCGATACGTTTCTTAAGCTCTACCTTAAGCAGTTTTGCTATGGCAAGTGTCAGGTTTTTTTCTCTAAGGCCGCGCGGGCCGATTGCTCCGGTATCGTTACCGCCGTGGCCCGGGTCGATTACTATCATCTTGATGGGGCCGCTTGGTTTGTGCTTTGTGTTATTCGCACCATAGGCGTCTAACGTAAATACCGCTAAAAGGAATACTACCAAGAATAAGGACGTATATTTCGATATAATAGACATAACCTTTATTTTAATTTATAGAGGTGGTGGTTGTCAAATAAAAGAAGCGGGGACTTAAACTTGTAACGCCTACCACCTTGTGCGATAGTTATATGATAGGAGAGGGTCTCTATGGGTAAAATTGTCGTATTTACGGATCTCGACGGTACGTTACTGGACGCTGAGAGCTACGCCTTTAAGGGTGCGGAGAAGGCTTTGGCGTTACTGCGTGAGAGCGAGAGTCCTCTTGTCATTGCTTCAAGTAAGACACGCGCGGAGATAGAAGAGTTGAGAGAGAGGCTCAATAACGCCCACCCATTTATATCGGAGAATGGTGGTGGCGTATTTACGCCTAAAGGATATTTTTCTTCTTCAGAGGTGAAATCTACAGGTAGCGCTAACTATGAAGAGATGAACTTCGGCGTTTCTTACGCAGAGCTTAGGCAGGCTCTAATTGAGATTAGAAGAGAACTCTCACTTGAAGAGACGGTTCGCGGCTTCGGGGATATGGACGTACGAGAGGTGGCAAGGCTTACAGGCCTTAGCCCTGAGGCGGCGCGCCGTGCCAAGGCCCGCGAATTTGACGAGCCATTTCTCTGTAACGCCGATGAGAGCACAGTCAAAGGCGTGCTGAATGCCATAGAGGCCAGAGGGCTTGCCTGGACGCGCGGCAGGTTCTTCCACATACTTGGAGCTGATTGCGATAAGGCCGACGGCGTTAGGTACTTGCGGGATAAGTATGAGGCTACCTTCGGCTCGGTAACGACCATAGCCCTTGGCGATGCGCTAAATGATACGGCTATGCTAAAAGAGGCCGACATTGGCATATTGATGGCAAGGCCGGATGGTTCTTACGAGGATATAGGCGGCGGGGCAGGCAATATCATAAAGGCCAAGGGCTCAGGCTCTCTGGCCTGGAGTGAGGCCGTAATCAAGGCCATTGGTAAGGTGAAGGATTAAGGGTACGCGCCTTTTACGGAAGCCCTCTACGCCTCGCAAATGCCTTGACATATATTAGAGGCTTTTGTTATCTTATTGAGGAATATTTTTAGTCTTCCGTCTTTACCCGCAATGGGTCTTTTTTCTGATATGCTTGTGATATGTACCTGTGCTTTGTTAAGGTTTGTTCGGCCTGGCTCGAACCTAAAATAAGTTAATAAAAGGAGATTGCGATGAATAGAAGTTCAGTATTACTTATAGTTATGTTGTTTGCCGTGGGTGTTGTGTTGAGCGGTTGTCCCGCCCCTCAGAAGAAGGGCGATTTAAATGGTATTAATAACACTACTACGAGTGCCTCCGATAACGGCACTCTCGTTGAAGGCATAGACAGTAATAAGATAAGCTCAAGTGATATCTCTAACGCCGATGGTGATGTCGTCATAAGGGATGCCTTCTTTAGCTATAACCGCTATGATGTCGGCGGCGATGCCAGAGAGGCACTCAAGAGCAATGCCAAGATACTCAAGAAGCATAAGAACGCTACCATAACCATAGAAGGCCACTGCGATGATCGCGGCTCTAGCGAATACAACGTAGCACTCGGTCAGAGAAGGGCCGATGCGGCAAAGAACTACTTGGCAAGGCTCGGCGTTAAGAAGAGCAGAATAAAGACCAAGAGCTACGGCGAAGAGAACCCGTTTTGCCATGAGGCCACCGAGTCGTGCTGGCAGTCCAACAGACGCGCGCACTTTGTAGTTAAGTATTAATCTGCCTCTAAGTAAAAGTGGTTTATAAAGGATTATATGAACGACATAATCTCTAATCCAATAATCATATCAGCGGTCGTCTTCTTGACGGCCGCTGTTTTGTTATTTATCTTAAGGAAGGTCTTTACGGGTATCCTTAAGAAGTGGGCGGGCTCTACCGATACGACGGCGGACGATCTTCTGCTGAAGGCTCTCCACTACCCGTCACTCTTTTGGGTATTTGCCATAGCGCTATATCTGGCTCTCGCTACCTCGGAGATCCCTGAGCCGTATATGGGCTACGCCCTTAAGATACTCACCGTAGTAATAATCCTGTCGGTTACGATCGCGATAGCCAATATTACCTCCGGCCTTGTCCAACGCCAACTTGAAGGCTCGGCAAAGGGCGCGCCCGTAACGGGGCTATCAAAGGGCATAATAAACGGCGTCATATTAGCCCTTGGCCTGCTGATAATACTAAATAGCCTTGGGGTATCGATAACCCCTCTCATAACCGCCCTTGGCGTCGGAGGCCTTGCAATAGCCCTGGCACTTCAGGAGACACTCTCCAACCTCTTCGCCGGCATACATATACTCGTCGAGCGTCCGCTGAAGGTAGGCGACTATATAGAGCTAAGTAGCGGCGAGAAGGGCTATGTGCTCGATATCGGGTGGCGTACGACGAAGGTACGTAAGATTGGTAATAATATAGTAATCATCCCGAACGCAAAGCTCGCGCAGTCGACCATCACAAATTACTTCATGCACGAGAAGAGGATGAGCCTCCTCATTCCCATAGGCGTTAGCTACGAATGTGACCCGGAGCATGTAGAAGAGGTATTACTCGACGTCGCAAGGAACGCTTCTAAAGAGATGAAAGGCCTCCTTAAAGACCCGGCCCCGATAGTCAGGTTCAGCCCCGGATTCGGAGAATCCTCCCTCGACTTCACACTCATATGCCAGATAGGTGAGTTCGTTGATCAATACTTTGTTCAATCCGAGCTTAGGAAGAAGATATTCAAACGCTTTAAGGCCGAAGGCATTGGGATTCCTTTTCCTATCAGGACCGTTTACCTCAAAAAAGACTGATACTTGCGACAAAGATAACGGCACAACTACTGCGTTGTCTTCAATATTTGTTCGCTCGACGTACTGAAAGTACGACTCGCTCTCAATATCTCACACCCCTTGTATTTGCACCATTCTCTTTGCCGCGAGTGCGGCTTCGATAAAAGTCCACATGCTTTGTTGTACTCGATACTCATTCGCTCGACGTACCGTTAGTACGACTCGCTCTTAGTATCTCGTACGCTACGAGGCCACTGTCTCCTTGCCTATGAACTTTTCTCTTTGCCTCTGTTGCGACAAAGATAGCGGCACAAAACTACTGCGTTGTCTTCAATGTTTGCAGGCGTCTCTCCATCTTACTCCGTCTGTGCCTTGACACCAACATTGTTATCTGCGAGAATAAAGGTATAAAAGTTTATATTGTCTTTTAATTTAAGCCATCTATACGCTTTAAGCGGAAAGGCAGATTACTATGACAGACTTCTACCACAGCGGACTCGTAACGACCCTCCACAGGCTTGGCAAGTCCAACCTCGAAACAATCGCCTCTGAGCTTGAAGCCTACGCAGAAGCAAGACCTTTAGCCCTTGTACTTCCGGCACTCTACTCCGACGTAAAGAGTGATGCCATGAAGGGAATCGTTGAAGAACTTAAGAAGGTTAAATTCGTAAAAGAGATCATACTTGCCCTTGGCCCTGCCACCGACGATCAATTCTCGAAGGTTAAGGACTTTCTCTCCGTATTGCCGCAAGAGGTAAGCGTTATCCATAATAGCGGCAAACGTATCAGTGAGATCTACGAGAGCTTCGAAGTCAACGGCGTCAGTGCCGGTCAGGACGGCAAGGGGCGTTCGGCGTGGCTATCTTACGGCTATGTCCTCTCCAGAGGGCGTAGCGAGGTCATAGCCCTCCATGACTGCGATATAGTCGGCTACGAGCGTGAGATGTTGGCAAGGCTCGTCTATCCTGTAATGAACCCGTCCCTGGATTACGTCTTCTGTAAGGGCTTCTATGCGCGCGTCAGCAGTAAGCTGCACGGCAGGGTAACGAGGTTATTCATAACGCCGATAGTGCGCGCACTTAGACGGATAATCGGAACCAATAACTTTCTGGAGTTTATCGACGAGTTTCGTTATCCGCTGGCCGGAGAGTTCTGTATGATAGCCGATATAGCGAGGATCAACCGTATCCCGTGGGACTGGGGGCTTGAGGTAGGGGTCTTGGCCGAGGTACATAGGAATTACTCTTCAAAGCGAGTTTGCCAGGTAGACATAGCCGATAATTACGAACACAAGCACCAACCCCTATCTTCCGACGATGCGACGACCGGACTCATGAGGATGTCGATAGATATAACGAAGTCCCTATTCAGAACACTCGCCGCGGATGGTATAGTATTCTCCGAGGGGTTCTTTAAGACACTTGTCGTCACATATAAGAAACTCGCCGAGGATTCGCTAACCCGCTATGAGGGTGATGCCGCCATAAACGGACTTGACTTTGATCGCCACGAAGAGGCTATGGCCGTAGAGACCTTTACGCGTTCCATATCCATGGCGGCAAAGACGATAAGTGACGACCCACTCGGCGCTCCGCTCATCCCAAATTGGAATAGAGTCATATCGGCCATCCCGGGCATACTTGAGGAACTAAAAATGGCGATTGATTTAGATAACAGATAAAAGGCGGCATATAATTTTAAATAAAGGTTTTGTGTATAAGGTATAGGTCTCTTTTAATCTTTTTTCGTCTCCCGCAGGTCTTCTTTGTCGGTTACTTCGAGTATGAGGCGAAGGCAACGTACCATGTCGGCTCTCTCTTCTGTGCTAAGTCTGTTGCGGAGTTCCGTAAAGACGGGCACATCTCTACAGCTACTCTTTAAGCTCTCGAAGAAGTAGCCGACCTCCTCACCCATCGTCAGAGCCAACCTTATCCACTCTTCGGTCGTGATGGGGATGCGGCCGTTTTCCTTGCGGATATAGGTGGTTCTGTCTACTTCGAGCGCCTTTGCTACCGATTCCTGGCTTAGCCCTTTTGTCTTCCTAAGAGCCTTGAGTTTTGAGAGTATCGCCGAGGTCTTTAACATGCACGTAGTATATACCCGTGAGAGGGGTAATGGCAACTGTAAAATAAAGATAATGTTAAAAATATAGGGAAAGAATGTCATTTATTTGACCTTGACATACTTTACGGTGATATGGTAATTTTGCTGTCTTCTCTTTTACTTTAAGGTAGTGAGGGCTTTAATTCAGGGCCGGAGTGGTGAAGTTGGTAGACGCGCGGGACTCAAAATCCCGTGGGAGCAATCCCGTGCGGGTTCGACCCCCGCCTCCGGCACCAAGTTTGATTTTTTTGTAAGGTAGCCCCCTCAATACCTCTTACTCTCTGAGCGCATTTTCTCTCCTATAAAATACAGGCAAGGGCTTTGAATTAAGTATGCCTTTACCCTTGACATACTCCCCTTTTACGTGGTAATTTTCTAAGTATTCTATATTTGAGAGTATTCTATCGGTAAAAGTCTTTGACGGTTTTTATATAATAGTAAGTCTATTTAAGAAAGTTTATAATCTTTACATTACAGGGAGGTTTCAGGATGAAGAGAGCGTTATTTTCTACGATGTCATTTATGGTAATGGTTGTGATGGTATTTGCCTTTACGGTCGTTGTCTTCGGTAGTGCAGGTAGTGCCGAGGCGGCTCTGAGTACGGCCGGCAAGATAACTGAAGTTGAGGGTAAGGTTGCCGTCTTTAGGAAGGGCAAGGCCAAAGGGGTTAGAGCCCAGGTCGGTACTCTGATCTTCCCCGGCGATAAGATAAAGACCTTTGCCGATTCTAATGCCCAGTTAACGCTCAGGGATAACTCGAAGATAATAATAGCGCCTAAGTCTACGATGAAGATGGGCAAGTTCATGCTTAGCCGTAAGACCGAGAAACGAAGTGCCTTCTTGAGTATCCTCGGCGGTAAGATTCGTATCGTAGCGCAGAAGATGTATAAGCTGACCGCAAGCGGTAAGCGTAAGTTATGGAAAAGCTCTAACTTTAAGATAAAGACACCGACGGCAGTCGTTGGCGTTAAGGGGACGGACTTTGTCATCACCGTTACGATGAAGGACGGTAC
>DAOVKH010000077.1 GCA_030631875.1 Deltaproteobacteria bacterium
CTTATGGATATGGAGTTTGTTCAGTTTCATCCGACGACACTTAAGCGTACGGGGCTTCTTATAACCGAAGGTGCCAGGGGTGAGGGCGGATACTTACTTAACTCAAAGGGCGAGCGTTTTATGGAACGCTACGCTCCGAATAAGCTGGAGCTTGCGAGTCGAGACGTAGTCTCGCGCGCCGAACAGACCGAGATAAATGAGGGCAGAGGTGTCAACGGATGTGTATTGTTGGATCTGCGCCACTTGGGAGAAGAGAAGATAAAGGAACGTCTTCCGCAGATTCGAGATATATCGATAAAGTTCGCAGGCGTTGACCCGATAAAAGAACCCATTCCCATACGCCCAGGAGCGCACTACTCGATGGGCGGTATTATGGTGGATATTGATTGCAGAACGGTTGTAAACGGACTCTTCGCAACCGGCGAGAGTGCCTGCGTGAGCGTGCATGGTGCTAATCGCCTCGGCGGAAACTCACTACTTGAGGCCGTTGTATTCGGCAGAAGAAGTGGTGCCGCGGCCGCGGACTTTGCCCTTACAAGAGCTACTCACGGTGTGGCCTCTGAAGAGATTCTCGATGGCGCGCTAAGCAAGGCATCACACGATATCGCCCTGATACTTAAGAGGCGAGGCGGAGAATCCGTAGCCGCCGTTAGCGCCGACGCAAAGCGTATAATGCAGGATAAATGCAGTGTCTATAGAGACGAGGCAACTCTAAAGAAGGCTCTTGAAGAGATGGCGGATATTAAGAAACGTTTAGCAAACGTTACGCTCAGAGACAGGGGCGAGAGTTTTAATATGGAACTTACCATGCTACTTGAGCTCGAACATCTTGTGGCGTTATCCGAGGCGATACTGACCTCTGCCATTGCCCGCAAGGAGAGCCGCGGGGCGCACTCAAGGGTAGACTTCCCTCGGCGTAATGATGAGGATTGGCTGAAGCATACGCTCATATATAAGGACGATGCAGGCTTCAGGCTTGAATATAAAGACGTATCTATAACCGACCTCCAACCCGAAGAGAGAAAGTATTAAGGTCTTGAAGATAAGGTTAAATATAAGACGAGTGCCCGCTATGGGTGAAGGCGAGAGCTCCGCGCCGAAGCCGTATTGGCAGACCTATGCGGTAGAGGCTACCGAGGGTATGAGTGTCCTTGAGGCTATACTATCCGTCTTTGAGGGCGAAGACCCGACGCTATCGTTTCGCCGTTCGTGCAGGTCTTCTATATGTGGCTCCTGTGCTATGACGATAAACGGCTTCCCAAGGCTGGCCTGTGCCACACAGCTAAAGGACGAGTATCTGGAAGGCGAGGATATAACCATAGAGCCTTTGGCAAACCATAGAGTCATAAAAGACTTGGTCGTCGATATGACCTCGTTTTGGAAGAAGATAGGCAGGGTCACGCCGTACCTTACGCCTAAAAAAGATCTATCTAAAGAAGACTGTCCAATCAAGAAACCCATTAATAAGAAAGACGAAGAGCTTATAGATAGCGCGCAGAAGTGTATCATGTGCGCGACTTGTAACGCCGCCTGCAGTGCGCTTGAGGTAGATAAGTTTTATATAGGCCCGGCCGCTTCGGCCAAGGCCTGGCGTTTTGTGGGTGACGGGCGAGAGGGGAAGTCCGAGAGTAGGCTCATGCGCCTAAGCCTTGAGGAGACTCATGGCATATGGGATTGCGTTAGGTGCGTACACTGTACGCAATATTGTCCAAAGGATGTACGCCCGCTGGAGGCTATAGAACGCTTGCGTGCGCGCGCCATAGAGGCCGAGATTACCGATAACCATGGAGCCAAGCACGTCGAGTCTATGGTAGCTTCGGTTAAGAGGGTCGGTCGCTTGGACGAAGCGGCGATGACATTTAAGACACTTGGCGTTCTTCGCTCCGTAGGGATGATACCCTTTGGCCTTAAGATGGGTGTTCACGGTAAGATGCCGCACCCGATACTCTTCCCTGCGATAAAAGACATAGACGAGGTCAAAGAGATATATAAGGCCGTGGAAGAAAAGAAGAAGGACGGGAAGAAGTAAGATGGAAAAGTTAAAGTACGCATACTACCCGGGCTGTGCCTCTCAGGAGATTACCAAAGAGGCCGACGCGACGACGCGCAGAGTTTGCAAGATGCTCGGCATAGAGCTTCACGATATGCCGTCGGCAAATTGTTGTGGCGCAGGATTAATAACCGACTACGATCATCTCTTGTACCTTTCGCTAAATGCCCGCATATTTGCGAAGGCCGAGACGATGGGCATGGATATAATGACGATATGTTCGACGTGCCTTATGGTTATGAATAGGGCAAGAGCCGAGCTTGACGAAGATGCCAAGTTACTGGAAGAGGTCAATGCCATACTCGCCAAGGCCGGTCTTCATTACAGCGGTAATATCAAGGTTAAGCAGTTTCTTTGGGTCTTGGTCGATGATTTAGGTTTAGATAAACTAAAGGCAAAGGTTACGCGTCCGCTCAAGGGGCTAAATGCCGCAGCCTTTTACGGTTGCCATAGCCTTCGTCCATCAAAGGTCTTGGGCTTTGACGACCCGGAGCGTCCAACCTCATTAGAGGCTGTGATAGAGACGCTTGGCGGAAACTCCGTAAAGTACAAAGGCAGGACAAAGTGTTGTGGTTTTCAGGCAGACCTTGTAAATCTCGATAGTGCCGTCGGCATGACGACGATGCGTTTATTGGATGCTAAGGGGAGTGGCGCAGAGGTCGTAGTGACGCCGTGCCCGTTCTGCCATATAAATTTGGACAATTATCAGTCAATGGCCGAAAAGTCTGCTAAAGAAAAGATAGATCTGCCGATATTTCACTTAGCACAGGTCGTAGGTTTGGCTCTTGGGTTAAATGCCGCTGAGCTTGGCTTATCAAGGCATCTTGTTTCATCTAAAGGTCTTTTGAAAGGGTTGGCGTAGGCAGATTTGCTTGTCTTCGGCGGCCGTAAGATAATCTTTACTGAACCTCTCTTGGAAGCCTTCTTGCCTGTACCCTCTGTTTTGGGCATTTTTATAGCACCGCGAACAAAGATGGGAAGCCTGCGTTTACCACCACCCGCCGCACCCTGTAGTATCTGTTGTTCCTTGTTAAAGAACTTGTCGCTATAAAATCTATATACTGTCTATTATAACTCTTCCAGAATACCTGTCAGGGTGAAACTTAAATGTCGTCGGTACTTTGAGTGGATGGTTGGGCATTCTAAAATCCCTTGCAAAAACATGTGGATAATCTATACTGTTAGATTAAAGGTTAGTGGTAAAATCATCCTTAGCGAAGGGGATTTCAGGTATTTGAAGATACGTTTTGTCATAAATCCTGCGGCAGGGGCGGGTGACCGCGCCGAGAATATAACCGAGATCGTAAGCGACGTACTCTCCGATAAGAGGGGTATATTCGAGGTCAGGGTTAGCCGCTTTAGAGGCGACGGACATGAGTTGGCCAAAGAAGCCGCACGCAAGGGCTATGATATGGTCTTTGCTTACGGTGGCGACGGCACTGTTAACGAGGTCGCCAGTGCCCTTGTCGGCACAGATACTGTGCTTGGAATAATACCGGCCGGTTCCGGTAATGGCCTTGCCCGCGCTCTATCGATACCCTTTAACGTGGAGGAGGCCATAGCTCTGGCATTCGACGGCCGAGTTCGTGAGATTGACGCGGGCTCTGTTGCGGGAAGGTTCTTCTTTTCGACCTCAGGGCTTGGCTTTGATGCCCATTTGAGCGCGTTATATGACAAACGAACGAGCCACGGCGGGCGTAGAGGGGTGCTTCCATACATACCGCTCGGAATAAAAGAGTTCTTTTCTTACAGGGCAGAGCCCCTTATGGTAAAATCAGATGTAGACTCTGAGGGTGAGGGCGGTTACGTAAGGATATACCCCTTTGTATTGACGGTAGCCAATACGAGCCAATACGGTGGTGGCGCTATCATAGCTCCGGGCGCTAAGTGCGATGATGGTCTCTTCGACCTATGCGTACTTGAAGAGATGGGGATAATAAGGGCGGCCTTTGGCTTCATAAAGCTCTTTACCGGTAAGATAGACCGCTCGACGGCCTTTACGAGGGTATTGATGCCGAGAGTTGAGATACTGAGAGAAAAGAGCGGGGTGATGCACGTAGACGGAGAGCCCTTTCTCTGTAATGATACGAAGCTGATATTTACAAACCTACCGAAGGCACTTAAGGTAATGGTCCCTGCGGAAAAAGAATCTAATGAGTAGCGAGTAATAATAATGAGTGAAGATGCCAAGAGAGATAGTGCCTGTGCCATTGCTCCTACTGCTAATGCAGAGGACGGAGCAGACCACGTAACACATCCCGATGTAAAGACAGGTTTTGTCTGCGCCGACGACCACGAAAAACTTAAGATAGCCTACAACCACTTAGAGGCACTTCGCCAGCTAAATGGCGGCTACATAGCCTCGCCCTATCAGGGCGGTAAGGGTGGCGACCGCTATAACGTCTTCTGGCTACGCGATATAATGTACGCCACCTATGCCAATGAGTATATCGGCTCATACGACAAGATGATAGAGAGCTATCGACTGATACTGCGTATATTCCAAAAGTATCGCCATAAGATATCGGCCGGCGCACGCAAGAGGCACTACCTGGGGAGCTGTGCCGATGAGTCCATCCACGCGCGCGTTCACCCTGCGACACTCGACGAGATAACAAAGGAGTGGGGACATCATCAATTAGATATATTCGGCCTCTTCTTATACAAGACAGGCGACCTCATAAAGAAGGGGCATAACGTCATCGGTACGGATCGTGCCGAGACGGTAATACTCCTGCGTGATATCATCCTCTACCTTACGACCGTCCGTTGGCACTCTGACCCGGACTTCGGCGTATGGGAGGAAGGCCCCGAAGTACACTCCTCAAGTGTCGGTGCCGTATTGGCAGGGCTTACCATGTGGCACGACGACGGCTACTACCACTATAAGTATAGCCACCAGCGAGACCTGCTCGCCTACCTGCCCGTGCCTCAGCAATTCGTGGAGAGGGGCCGGGAGTCGTTAAATAACACCCTCCCAAGTGAGAGCGAAACGCGCCCCTACGATATGGCTCAGTTGAGCCTCATATGGCCATACGCCATAGTCAACGAGACTCAGGCCGAGCGCATAATCTCGTCGATAGAAGAGAACCTCGTAGGCGAATACGGCCTTAGACGCTACCCCGGAGACCTCTACTATAATGCCGACCCGGAAGACCCCGTCGGCAATGAAGCCGAGTGGCCGCTCGGCTTTGCGTGGCTAAGTATTGCTTACTCTAAGATGGCGTTACGTGCCATACGCATAGGCGGAATCTTCGAAAGCCCTGAGGAGTACGCAGGAAAAGCCAGAGATTACTTCGGGCGTCTTGAGGCCGTTATGACCGAAGACGGGCGAGTACCTGAGCTATATACCAATGGCGAGATGAATTGGAACGTACCTCTGGCATGGGCGCAGAGCCTATATATAGTCGCTCACCAGAGCCTCCAGCGTGTCAGTGACAGCATAGGTAAATATTAAAATTCTAACCCACGCTAACCATGACCGATACTTCAGATAAAGCCCCGACTCACCCGACAAGCCTTAAGAAGAAAGGCTCTACGGCGGCCTTCCGTGCTACCGTCGTCAATATCGTCGCCAATGTATTGCTCTTTGTATTGAAGCTCTGGGCGGCCGTCGTCTCAGGCTCGGTGGCATTACTCTCCGAGGCGTTCAACTCCCTGAGTGACGCCGTAAGTGCGATAGCTATATTCATAGCCGTTAAGGTCTCAGGCAAAGAGGCCGACGAGTCTCACCCCTTCGGACATAACCGTGCCGAACCCATAGCCGGTATAGTCGTTGCCATATTCGCGGGTATCTTAGGATTTGAGATAATAAGAACTTCCATTGGACGACTCATAAGCGGCGGCGACGGTGTGGTCGTCGGCTCATTCGCTCTGGCCGTGCCTGTCGTAACGATGGGCGTAAAAGTAATAATGGCTATATACTTTAAGAGAGTCGGCAGAGCCGTAAACAGCCCCGCCATTATGGCAGGAAGCACCGACTCGCTCTTCGATGTATTCTTAGCCTTTGCCGCTCTCATTGGTATCGTCGGCGTTAGGCTCGGCTACCCGTGGCTCGACCCAACGGCCGGGCTTGTCATCAGCATATGGATAATCTATGCGGGCTATAAGATAGGCATTGAGAATATAGATTACTTGATGGGCAAGGCTCCGCCCAAGGAACTCACAGAAGATATAAGGCGCGCGGCATTAGGTGTCGCCGGTGTTAGGGATACCAACACAATACGTGCGCACTACGTCGGCCACTACATACACGTTGAGATACACGTCGAGGTGGCAAGCGAGTTATCTACCTATGATTCGCACGGTATATGCGAGGTGGTTGAGGAGATGATTGAGTTGTTACCCGCTATAGAAAAGGCTTTTGTACATATCGACCCTGTTTAGCTCTGGCGGCTTTGATAATTGCCCGTCTTCTTCGTTACGCTCGTCGTGCATCGTTCAACGTACATAAAAGTACGCCTTCACAATGCACTCCTCGCAAGCCTCGAATACGAACAATTCTCTTTGCCGCAGGTGTTTTTTCGTTTAAAACTAAATGTGGTAATATGAAAGAAATATAGAAACTTATTATACCAACCAAAATACTTGGAGGAGTTACAATGTTTAGTAAGCGTATAGTATTTGTTTTGGGCGCTGGAGCCAGTATGCCATATGGATTTCCATCTGGGGCTGATTTGAGTAAGGATATTATAAACACTCACGAAACGACCATAAAGCCCTTGCTGAAGTACTTTAAGGTTACAAGAAAGCAATTTGAAAAATTTCAAGCTGATTTTCTTGCTAGTCGTTTAAATTCAATTGATGCTTTTCTAGAATACAGACCAGAGCATATAGCGATCGGCAAGCTCTTAATTACTTATCATCTTATGCTGAAAGAGCACGAGAATTTTTTATTGTATTCTTTACAAGAAAAAGATTGGTATAAATATTTTTTAAATTGTTTGCATGCCCATGGTGTTGACTTGCTATATGATGGGCAAGTAACTTTTGTTACATATAATTATGACCGTTCGTTAGAACATTGTTTTGCAAGATCTATCCAGTCAACTGAATCTATACCATACGAAGTTGCGATAGAAAAATTATCTAGGATACCAATAATTCATCTACACGGGCAACTTGGTAGGTTAGAAGAGTTGCCATATGGTGTCAGTTATCCATGGCTGTCTCAATTGGCAGTTAATGAGGAGCCTTTGGTTGAAAATCTTGAAGAATTAGAGCTTGCTAAAAATGGCATTAAGATAGTCCATGAAGGCTCTGGGGATACAGAGGAGTATGAAATGGCCAATAGTGCAATCGAAAAGGCAGATCTCTTGGTTTTTCTTGGTTTTGGCTATTATGGCAAGAATTTGCAAAGATTACGATTGAAGGAGTTCATGGAGGATGTGTGTGGAACTCATATGGGCATTACTAAATCTGAATTTGCAAATCAAATCGAACCGTACTTTCTAAATAAAAATATCGTTATTCATAAATATGATATGGATTGTTTGACATTTTTAAAAAATAATAATAGCATTCTTAGCTAAAATCCTATAGATTAGCTCTACTCCATTCCACAATAAAATGCCGACGTCTTTTGACGTCGGCATTAATTATTTAATCTTCGTACCGCAGGCGGCAAAGAGAAAAGTTTCTCTGGCAGGCACATACGCGCAATACCTATATTAACGGTTTATCTGCGCGTCTCCTTTAAAAACTCCTTTATATCCGCGGCAAAGTCCGAGTAAGGTATTGCGCCGACTATAATGACGTCTTCAACGTCCGGCGCGAATGTAGCACTCA
>DAOVKH010000123.1 GCA_030631875.1 Deltaproteobacteria bacterium
ATCTGGAAGCGACGTTTAAGTAAGAAGGACGTACTCGAGATAGAGACCCTGGCGGGAATAATACGCCCAAGGCGCGCAAGTGGCGGATTAGTTACCGTCGATATGGGAGAGCCTATACTCGACGCACCGCTTATACCTGTCAAACTTAAAGGCGAGGTCATATCAAAGTCCGTTAAGGTCTTGGGTAAGACTTTAAAGATAACGTGCGTTTCAATGGGAAACCCCCATTGCATAGTATTCGTAAAAAATGCAGATAAATTTGACGTTGAAAAGTACGGTTCTGTCTTAGAGAAGATGGCGATATTCCCTAATCGCATAAATGTTGAGTTCGTAGAGGTCTTAAGTAAGTCGCGCTTAAAGATGCGTGTATGGGAAAGAGGAGCCGGTGAAACTCTTGCTTGCGGTACTGGCGCGTCGGCTGCTGTTGTTGCTGCGCATTTAGCCAATAAGACGAATAAGAGGACTCTGACTGTAGAGCTTCTTGGTGGGGAGTTGAAAATTAAGTGGGATAAGGCAGACAAACGTGTATATATGACAGGTCCATCCAAAGAAGTGTTCAATGGTTTCGTTGACCTATAAGATGCCTTTAGTAAATTAGGATATAGTATGGTGATCTTTAGTTATTCAATAGAACTCTAAAAACAAGTAAAGATGTTATAATAATAAGATAGGGTTATTTTTCAATAAGTAGTCTTAAGGAGAAGCACAATGACATTTAAAGGTTCTTTCACAGCCCTTGTAACGCCATTTAAGAACGGTGCGCTTGATGAAGCCGCTCTAAGGGCGTTAATCGAATTCCAAATTGATAATGGAATAGACGGCCTCGTGCCGTGCGGTACGACCGGCGAGTCGGCAACACTTTCGCACGAAGAACATAACCGTGTCATAGATATTACGATAGAGACGGCCAGAGGGCGTGTGCCGGTCATAGCGGGGACGGGTTCTAACTCTACCGAAGAGACGATTATGCTTACGCGCCACGCCGAAGAGGCGGGTGCCGACGGTGCGCTCATAATATCGCCCTACTATAATAAGCCCACGCAAGACGGCCTCTATGAGCACTACAAGGTTGTAGCCGACTCGACGAAGCTACCGATACTCCTCTATAACGTACCGGGGCGTACGGCTCTCAATATGACGGCCGAGACGGTAGCCAAGCTCTCTCACGTTGACGGCATAGTCGGCATAAAGGAAGCCACGGGAGATTTGGCTCAGGTGAGCGATATCATAGAGTACTCAAAGGACGGTTTCCTCGTCATATCGGGCGATGACTTTGTGACGTACCCGATGCTTACGATAGGCGGCCACGGTGTTATTTCAGTTACAGCCAATATAGCCCCGAAGGACGTGTCACAGATGCACGCCCTATTTACCGAAGGCAAGCTCAAGGAAGCCCTTGAGATTCACTATAAGCTCCAGACACTGCACAGGGTAATGTTCGTCGAGACAAACCCAATACCGGTAAAGACGGCCTTAGCTATGATGGGCATGATGACCGACGACTTTAGGCTTCCGTTAACGACCATGAAGGCCGACTCAGCTAACAGGGTTACCTTAAAGACGGCACTCAAAGATTACGGATTAATATAGGTTTATTAGAATAAGGGAGATAAGATGATATCGATAGCTATTACCGGCATAGCCGGAAGGATGGGAAAGACGATTGCCGGTATTGTCGAAGAAAATCCGGAGACAAAACTATCCGGAGCCCTTGAAGTCTCTGGCTCTAACGCAATAGGTAAGGACGCGAGTCTTATCACAGGTGTCGGCACAGAGGGCGTTATTGTAACGGACTCTATGGAGGATGCCTTTGTCGGCTGTGATGCAATAATAGACTTTAGCGCACCGGAGGCCTCGATAAAGAACCTTGAATTTGCGGCCGATAGCGGTTCTGCTATAGTTATAGGAACAACAGGGCTTTCGGTTCAGCACAGAGATCGCATAAAAGAACTCTCAAATGACGCGAGGGTCGTCTTTGCTCCAAATATGAGTGTTGGCGTAAACCTGCTATTCAAGTTAATAGCCGAGGCGGCAAAGGCCTTGGGCGATGAATACGATATAGAGATAGTCGAAGCGCACCATCGCCATAAGGTCGATGCGCCGTCGGGTACGGCTCTGAGGGCGGCCGAGGTAGCGGCTACGGCTCTTGGGCGAGATATAGATAAGGTTGCGATATACGGCAGGCAGGGCATCATAGGTGAGCGTAAGTCTCAGGAGATAGGCATCCATAGTGTCAGGGCCGGTGATATCGTAGGCGACCACACTGTAACCTTCGCCGCTCCGGGCGAACGCATAGAGCTTACACACAAGGCGCACTCGAGGAGTACCTTTGCTGCCGGTTCTGTAAGGGCGGCTCTCTGGCTTGCAGATAAACCAAATGGCCTCTACGACATGCACGACGTACTTGGCTTCAAATAAATTAGAGCCTGAGGCTCTTTGTATTAGACTAAACTTTATTCAGGTGGTTTCTTGAGAGGGGGCTTCCCCCCCCCCCTGCATAAAAATATATTAATAGGAGTCAGAGTTGATATACAGGATATTTTTTATAGCGCTTGTAGCGGCGATACTTTCATTTGGAGTGGGTACGGGCACTTCAGTAGCCTTTACTAAGGGGGAGGGGTGTTCCGTCGACGGCGGCGGTTGCGCTTCGGATTGCCTGTCGTGCCATAGTATGAGCAGGGATGACGCTGGAAAGCTTCTGAAGGTAGACGATTTTGACGCAAAGGTATTGGATGTAAAGATGAGTCCTGTTAAAGGGCTTTGGCAGGTAGATGTCGAGCAGGGCGGCAGAAGTATAGTCGTCTATATTGATTTTGCCGAAGAGTACCTCGTGCAAGGGCAACTCGGCTTTACGCCTCTGAAGGAATTCGGTGAATTACCAAAGGCCGACCTTTCGAAGGTTGACTACGACAAGGCGATAATCATCGGAGAGGCGGATGCAAAGTATAAGGTATTAGCATTTAGCGATCCGGATTGTCCGTATTGCCAGAAGCTCCATAAGGAGATGAAGTTGGTAGTGGATGAGAGGAAGGACATTGCCTTTCACGTTATACTATTCCCTTTGCCGTCGCATGTGAATGCAAGGGCCGAGTCGATAGCCATAGTCTGCGAGCGTTCGCTTAAATTGCTCGATGATGCCATGGAGAATAAAGCCGTACCGGAGGCGACCTGTGAAACGACCGAGATTGACGATAATATTGCACTCGGTAAAGAGCTTGGCGTTAAGGTTACGCCGACGTTGATACTGCCGACAGGAAGTATCGTTGAGGGATCTCTTAAAGCCGAGAATATTATACGCTATATAGATAAGGGCAGGTAGTTAAGTACGATGCCTTTATACGCATCATATATAGAGGGTATAATTTGAGGAGTCATTATTAGCGGTAATGGAGCCGGCGGGGAGAGTCGAACTCCCGACCTACTGATTACGAATCAGTTGCTCTACCCCTGAGCTACGCCGGCTTGGGTTAAAGTATTAATAGTAAAGTAATATAGGCTTGTTGTCAAGAGAGACGGAGGCTGTCATGGACGATATAAAGAAAAAAGTCCTCATAGTAGACGATGAAGAGCTTACAGTCAGGATGTTAGAGGAGGCCGTGGGAGCCAAGGGCTACGCCATCCGTACCGCTCTCTCAGGTAGTGATGCTCTAAGTATTATCAAGGAGTGGCTGCCCGACGTCATACTCCTCGACATAGTCATGCCGGGCCTCGAAGGCCTTGAGGTCGTCGAGACTGTTCGCTCTATGACCCTTCCGGTAAGACCCTCCATAATAGTCATATCCTGCAAGAGTGAGAAGGAAGTAATGGTCGAGGCCTTTGCCAAGGGAGCCGACGACTACATGATTAAGCCCGTAAATGAGTTTGAGCTTATGGCGAGGATTCGCGCGCAGTCGAGGATTAGTGAGCTCTGCGCTAAGCTCAAGGCCGATAGAGAGAACCTCTCCACAATATTAGAGATCACAAACTCAATAGGTGCGACACTTGATACGTCCATCGTACTCGACGTAATAGTCAAGAGGGTGGCAGATACGATAGGTGCCGTTAGGTGTTCCATAGTATTAGTTGCCAAGGGCAATGACGGTTATGTCCTTGTTAGCCACGAAAACCCAGATATAAAGAACTTTAGAATTGACCTTAGAAAGTACCCCGAGATAAGGGAGGTCCTAAAGACCCGTGAGCCGCTTGCAATAAAGGACATACTTAACCACCCGCTAATGGCAGATATTCATCCGCTCATAGAGGATCTTAAGGATATGAGCGTGCTCGTTGTGCCGATAGTATTCAGCGAAGAGGTCTTGGGGACTCTATTCCTGCGTGCGCGGCGCATTAGGGAGGGCTTCACAAAAGAAGAGATAGACTTCTGTCAGATAGTAGCCAATACATCTTATAATGCCATAAGGAATGCCCGTATATTCGAGAAGACCATCCGCGATCAAGAACTTCTTAAAGAGATAGCCATAACCGACCACCTGACGAACCTCTATAACCAACATTTTTTTTATACACGCCTTGAAGAAGAATTCGAACGGGCGGTACGTTACGATAATCAATTGGCGATACTTATGATGGATATAGATAACTTTAAGGGTGTTAATGACGAGTATGGTCATAGAAGGGGCGATGTCGTATTAAAGGAGATAGCTGGTATAATAAAGAAGTGTGTCAGGAAGAGCGATCTCGTTGCGCGTTACGGCGGTGAAGAGTTTGCGGTAATACTTCCGCATACGCCGATAGACGGCGCGGCCGGAGAGGCCGAGCGCATAAGAAAGATAATAGGAGAACATTGTTACGCTCATCTTATAAAAGAAAATATAACGATGAGTATCGGTGTGGCGGCCTACCCACGTCCGGGGCTTATGAATTCAGGCGACCTCGTTAATGCCGCCGACAAGGCACTATACGCGGCCAAGGCCGCAGGTAAGGATTGTATTAGAGTCGACGGACGAGAAGATGAGCAAAGTTCTTCGATTTCATAAAAGAAGTTCGGGCTTACATAAGAAGCTCAGGTTTATAAAGGCTTGCGTGCCGTTCTCATAGTGGCCACATACTTAGTTGAGTCCCGTCTTATCCTATCACCATAATTTATTACCTTACTTCCCGCCCGTGACACTTATCTTTATGGCGCAGAGACTTCCGCACATTGTGCATACGTCGTCGTCTTGAGGAGGGCTCGATTCACGAAGCTTTCGTGCACGCTCAGGGTTTATTGATAGCCTTATCTGCTCATCCCAATCCAAGGCCTTGCGTGCCTTGCTCATTGCGATATCCTTTGCCATCGCACCCTTCACACCCTTTGCTATGTCTCCGGCATGGGCGGCGATGCGCGCCGTTATAACGCCCTCACGCACGTCTTCAACGTCTGGCAGGCGAAGGTGTTCGCTCGGTGTGACGTAACACAAG
>DAOVKH010000110.1 GCA_030631875.1 Deltaproteobacteria bacterium
AGTACAAAAACCCTTAATAGTTCTCTATTTAAGTGAGATCTATATTAGGATAAACTTCAAAGGGGCGGATATTTTATCCGCCCCTTTGTTTTTTTTATAGTGTCTTTTACTTGCTGCTCTCCCTCTCCCTATACTTGACAGAGGCTTCTTAGAGGCTATACTCAATCCTATAGTGTTCTATAGGCTTCTGGATATTCTGCAATGAGTCTCTTTAAAGCAGGAAAGGGGTGCGGTCATGGATATAGCGAGTTTCGATAGATTTGGAGTCGAAGAGCTCTCGAAGGAGGAGTATGCGGCCAAAGAGGCAGGGATTCTCGAAGAATGTCTCTGCGCAACTTGTCCGACGTACGTCGCCGGAGACGCTCCAAAGGGGTATTGTTTCCCTGTAGTTGGTACGAGTGACAAGATTAAGGTAGAGAAGGATTGTGTCTGTGGCGGGTGTTCTGTATTCAAGGAATTCAAGCTGACGCATAACCATTATTGTACGAGGTGCTCGCAGTTATGCCAAACCTACAAGACGGAGGCAGGCGGCGGACACGAATAAAAAGCATTTAATAATAAGGCCTTAGACGGTAAAGATGATACTGTTTGTCATTAAAGCAGGTAGGGCGGCCGCATTGAAGGCTCTACATTTCACCTATGGAAAGAGTTCCCCTGTGGTTGCTTCGCGGGGGAGTTTCTTTTTGCCGTTGACTATTTTTATTCTTCTATCCATAACCTTTATTCTTACAGAGTTTCATTCTATCGCCGATGCGCGAGAGATTAACGTCCCAGACGACTATAGTGCCATACAATCTGCCATAGATAGTGCCGTCTCCGGCGATACTATTCTCGTTCGCGAGGGCATTTATTCGGAGAATCTATCTGTAGATAAGCCGCTGAGCCTCCTATCTATAGTTGGCGCAGAGAGGACGCACGTAGAGGCTAATGAAGCGGAGCGTCCTGTGATTATCCTTCGAGCGACTGAGGGTGTTACCATAAGAGGCTTTACCTTTAAAGGCTCTAACGCGGCAGGGATCTTTCTCTATAATGTGAGTGCTGCTAATATAAATGGCAACATCGCCACGGGGAATCACACAGGCATACGTCTTGAGCACTCAACAGGCAATACGGTAACCAGCAATACGACAATCGAAAACATGGAGGGGATAACCCTTGCCCATTCCAATAAGAATACCCTCAATGATAATATAGCCAGTAATAATTCAGAGAAGGGGATACTGCTCTACTACTCCAACGATAATTCCATAAGCAAGAATACGACGAACGATAACTTATGGAATGGCATAACGCTCTGGTCTTCGCATAGGAATAGTGTCAGCGATAATGTCTCCGTACAGAACACCTACGCTATCGTGGTGAGTGACTCAAAGGATAATCTTCTAAGCGGCAATAGGGAGATGCGGAGAATCTACTACCTTCTTCCCGTTGTACTCATATATATCGCCGCTCTTCTCTATCTCATAGAAAAGAAGCTCTTCTTTTTATACTATTCAAGAAAGTCAAAGGGGAGGCAAGCGTAGAGCTGTGGATATTAAAGATGCCATAACCATACTTGCTTCCATAGGGTTCATATGCTCGATAATCACCTTTATAGGTGGTTTTCGTATGGTCAGAAAGACTGACCACCACGGTGAGCCGCAGATGCACAAGATGAACGGCTATATTACTGTTATAGTCTATGTAATGCTCGCGACCCTTGCCGTCTCCTTACACTTTAAGGTATTGCTGATATTGGCATGGTTCATTGGGTTTTGCGTTCATCTATTTAAGCTATTTCTCGTCAAGAAAGGCCTTGCCGTCAGGTACGGCGGCTATATGGGAGGCATGTTGCTGATAGTCTGGCTAGTGGTAATATTCACACACCTGCCCAAGTAGCGTGAAGATAAAGTATTTGAAAATATAGCATTGAGATGTTACTATACCAGCATTAGAATAGTATTTGATTTGAAAGGGAGATACCTTAGATGTCAGAAAATAAGATGGTCGATGTTCAGTATGAATGCCTGAATCCGTCGTGTCAGGTTTATTGTAAGAAGGGTGTTATAGTTCTTGAGGAGAGCTACTTTAACGAGCTTTCTGAGGCTATGGAAGGTGAGAATATATTTAGAGGACCTCAGGGGCATTGCAGGATGGGCTTTAGTCAGCCGTACAAGGCAATATCTGTAACCGAGGCGAGTAATGACGAGGTTGAAGGTGCAAATAGTGATGTAGTAAATATGGAGAAGAACCCCATAAAGGTTCTAATGGACGAGCATCAAGAGGTCTTGAGAAAACTCGATACCTTAGAAGACCAGATTAGACAGCGTGATGTTGAAGGGCTTTGGGTGACGACCGCGGCCGTTGAAAACGACATCATTCTTCATTCCATAAAGAAGGAAGAGAGTGTTCTTTTTCCTTTAGTTGAAGGTAAGATATCTATGGGATCAAGGCTCATAGGAATAATGGACGAGGACCACAGAGAGTTCATCACCCTCTTGCATGCGTATCGTTGTGGGCTTCAGGACGGCGAGATGCTCGACGGAATAATAAGATCTGTCATAGTTAATCTGCGTAACCACATCCGTAAGGAGGATGAGGAGTTCTTCATGCTCGTCTACGATAACGTAAGTGTCGCTGATATGGAGAAGATCTACGATGATATGCTTAAGATAGACAAGGCTCACGTCACCTTTGAGGCCGGCGACCGTAAGGCAAAGGGACTTTCACCTTACGCCGAGGATAGAAGAAAGCTCGATGCCGAGATAGCTTCCTTTAAATCTTCGAGTGCTGTTGGCGGCGAAGAGATGTGTTGTGGCGGATAGGAGTGCTTCACTTCTTTAAGTCGTTTATACGATAAAGTATAATAAGTATTTAAAAGAAAAAGGCCACGGAGATTATCTCCGTGGCCTTTTGTATTCTTATAGTTATTATCTTCTTAGTTGGCTGAGCAAGGGTTCTGCTCTGCACCGGTGTTCTCTTCGGGCATAGCCGGCACACCGAACTTCTCGTTGAATATCGTTACTATGTATATGAGCGCTCTGTGGTTAAGTAGAAGACCTCTGTAGAGCTTGGTCTTTGTAAGAGCATCGGTGTAGAACTCGTACGAGAACTGTATCTGGTCTATAACACCTTCGTCGGTTGTGTTCATGTCGTAGCTGTTCTCGGCGAAGATGAATGCCTTCCTGATGAAGTTATGGAAGGTGTCTGTATCGTCTTCACTAAGCTCCTTGAGCTTGTCCTTATGCTCTTCGGCTACTCCAACGCCGTTTAGAAGCACTACGAGCCCGGGGTATTCCTTGGGCTGTATGATGCGCTGCTTCTTCATGCTTCCGAGCGGATAGTCTATCTCGTAGTGAAAGCTTGCGTTATTATCCTCAACGACGTTTACGTCGTGGCCGTTCTCCTTGAGCCACTGCTCTACGCTTGTCTTTGCCTCTTCAACTGTCTCTACTGCCATTGTACTGCCTCCTTTTTATAAGTGCTTATTCTCTGATTTGATAGTCTGTATCAATCCGTTATGATATGCCACTTTAGCCCTTCGTGTCAACATAAATAGCGCATTTACGCGCATCGGGTGCGGGGGCTACTCATGCGGCATAAATGCCTTTACGATCTCTGGGTCGGTCTTAAGCAGGCCGCCGCCGATTAGGTTTACGCAGTCTGGGATGGCAGGGAATACGGCTCCAAGGCACTCGGCTATCGCAGATGGCTTTCCCGGTAGGTTGATTATAAGTGTCTTGCCTCTGATGGCCGCCATCTGGCGCGACAGTATTGCCGTCGGTACTTTCTCTAAGGATACCTTGCGCATCAGCTCACCAAAGCCCGGTAGCGTGCGTGTCGTTACTATCTCTGTAGCGTCCGGGGTAACGTCCCTTGGTGCCGGCCCCGTGCCGCCGGTGGTGATGACGAGCGAACAGCCCTCTACATCGGCAAGCTCTATAAGGGTCTTTTCTATGGTATCTTGGTCGTCCGGAATGACTCGCTCGACGGCCTCCCACGGCGAGGTGAGCGCTGAGTTAAGCTCCTCCATCACGGCAGGCCCTCCGAGGTCTTTGTACTCGCCGCTGTGCGCCCTATCAGAAACAGTAACGATTCCTATCTTTATATTTGGCACCGGCGTTACTCCTTTATGCCGGGTTCTTCTTGGAAGGCGCCCGGGCCGTTTAGGTTTAAGAGCTGTGCCGTTACGAGTGTGCCGGCCTTTAACTCACTACACTCGGCTGGCATTACGAGCAGGGCGTCGGCTGTGACCATACTCATGAGTATGCCACTACCTTGCGAGCCGGTGAGCTTTAAGGTCTGTTCGCCCGATTCGTTGACGCTTAGGTGAGAGCGCATGAAGTGCGTGCGCCCGACCTTGTCCTTTACATCTTCGCCGAGGCGTACGGTGATGGTCTTACGGAATAAGTTTACCGCCCCCATCATCTTCCGCATGGCGGGGATTATGAACTCTTCGGCGCAGACCATAGACGATACCGGGTTGCCGGGGAGGGCGAAGATTAACTTGTTGCCTTCTGCTCTGCGCCCGAAGGCAAATGGGTGTCCCGGCCTAAGGGCCACGCGCCAGAAGTCTATCTCAACGCCTAACTCCTTGAGTGTGGGCCTTACGAAGTCGTGGTGGCCGACCGATACGCCGCCCGATACGATGAGCGCGTCGCACTCTAAGCCTTCCTTTAGTTTGTCTTTAAGCTCTCCGGGGTTGTCTCTTGCGATTCCAAGGAGTACCGGTTCTATGCCGATGGCCTGCATCTCTGCCATTACGGTGTATGTGTTAGCGTCAGGAATCTTACGCTCGTCGAATGGGTCATCCAATCCTTCCAGTTCGTCGCCGCTTGAGAGTATGGCTACTCTTGGACGACGGTAGACCTCGACCAAAGCCTTCTTTACCATTGCAAGTATACCGAGCTCGGCCGGGCCGATGTCCGTGCCTTTGGTTAGAACAAGATCGTCGGTCCTTAGGTTCTCGCCAAGGAGTCTTATATTCGATCCCTTCTTTGAGGGGATCAATATCTTTGCGTCCGTCTCGTTACAATCTGTGTCTTCTACACGTATGACGGTATCTGCACCTTCGGGTATGGGCGCGCCCGTCATTATGCGTGAGGCCGTGCCCGTGGTGAGCGTTACCTTGGGTGCATCTCCGGCCTTTATGTCGTCTATTATCTTTAGCACTGCGGGCGACTCCTTTGTCGCTCCGTCTATATCGTCGTAGATGACGGCGTACCCGTCCATCGCCGAGATGTCATAGGGCGGGTGGTTACGGTTTGATAATACGTCTTCGGCCAAGATGCGTCCGAGCGATTCGGTGCACTTGACACTCTCGCTCTTAAATACCGTTACGGCAGCCAGTATTGTACTTTGCGCAGTTCTTACTGTCTTCATTATAGTTGGTTACTCCTTTATTAGAATCTCTTTAATCCGCTCAAGTTCTTCGGGCGTATCGATGTCCATGAAGCTCAATAGATCTCTGTCTATACTCTTAATCTCTTCTTCTTTGACGTAGCATACCTTTAAATCTTCGGTATTTTCTATGAACCCCTTGAGACTTCTGCGTGGGTCTTTACTGCTCAAACGTTCCTTAAGTGGCTCAAGGCAGGTCTTTTTGTAAAAGGCGAATAGTGTCTGCAATTGACCACCGCTTATCGGTACGATGATGTCGTAGTCTCCTTTAAGAAAACCTGCAAGGTATTCAATGGCTCGGCTATCTACCATCGGCTGGTCGCAGGCAAGGGCGAAGAGCCATTCGTTCTTCATCTCAGCGAGTGCCTGAGCAATGCCAAGGGCCGGGCCTCGGCCGGGCAGGGTGTCGGTTATTAGGCGTGGCGTCGTATTACTTGCTGTGCCGCCAAGTTCGGTCATGTAGCCTTCATCGTGCGCGCTTATCATTATATCAATATCGATATCGTCGAAAGAAGTTTCGACGGCCTCAAATACGTGGCTCAGGAGTGTCTTCCCGTTGAGCTTGGTCTGCGCCTTATCGCGTCCGCCCATCCTCTTGGATTCTCCGCCAACGAGTATTACGCAGGACGTATTTTTTATGTTAACTGTC
>DAOVKH010000171.1 GCA_030631875.1 Deltaproteobacteria bacterium
GAGGTGATGGGTCGCCACGCAGGGTGGATTGCCGTATACGGCGGCATGGCAGGAGGCGCCGATATTATACTCATCCCTGAGAAGCCCTTTGATATAGACGAGGTCGCCGAGGTTGTCTTAAATAGAAAGAAGAACGGCAAGAACTTTAGCATAATCGTAGCCTCCGAAGGTGCTTACCCAAAGGGCACGGACGGCATAATTACACGAGACAAAGCGCTGGACGCCTTCGGTAACGCTCGTCTTGGCGGAGTGGGTGAGTTTCTGGCTAAGGAGCTTGAGGAGCGCACCTCAACTGAGACGCGCTTTGTCGTTCTCGGTCACCTTCAGCGCGGTGGCACTCCGACGGCCTTCGACCGCATACTCGCGACACGTTTCGGCGTAAGGGCGGCTGAGCTTATAGGCGAAGAGGGTGGCTTCGGTAAGATGGTGGCACTCAAAGGAAACGCCATAGTGGAGGTATCGCTCGAGGATGCAACGGCCTCTACAAAGACAGTCGATATGGCGATGTACGACGTTGCAGGTGTCTTCTTTGGGTAATGTAATGAAGCCTTAGAAGTGGTCTCTTATGAATATGAAACGAGCGAAAAAGGTCTTGGTTGGTGTGGTTATGGTCGTATTGGTCTGCCTCATTCCCTCGGCTTGTTCTAAGCCCTTAACCGATGAAGAGATATTGGTCGGTATTATGGATGACGTGGTCGCCTCTGTAGAGGCGAAGGATATAAAAGGGGTCGTCAAACACATATCAGAAGATTTCTTAAGCGACAACGGCAGTAAGCGTGACGACGTAAAGCGCTTGCTCTTGGCTCAGCTCCTAAGGGGCGGTTATGTGAGTGTTATCGTTAAGTCCAGAGGGGTTGAGGTTACGGGCGAAGTGGCCGTAGTCTCAACTGGTATCATAGTCTTCGTAGGGCGTGAGATTAAGTCTGTGGCAGATGCCATACCTGAAGAGGCCGCAGGATTAAACCTCTCTATAATATTTAGAAAGATAGACGGCAATTGGTTAGCCACCGGAGGCCATTGGCAGCGTACGAGGAGTTTGTTGCTTTAAATAATCTTAAGAGACCGACGCTCTTGTCGGTTCATCGGGAGGAATAACCTTGAGAATTCATCGGAAGCGTTCGCTTAGAGTATTGTTGCCGACCCTTATGGTCGGGGTATTTATATTTACCGCTACACTTATGGGTTGCGGTAATACCGAGCCTGAGGTTAGCCAAATCGAGGTCGCTTTGAATAAGGCCGTCACAGAGTACGGTGGCACAGAGAACCTTAAAAAGCTCAACTCACATAAATTGATATGGGATATAGAGGCCGTTTCACGTGGCGACAGGGGTAGAGATATTCGTTTCGTAGTGCTCCCGTCAAAGTTGCGTGTGGAGCTTGAGTACACTAAGTCTTCCGAGTCACGTATAATAGACGGTGACGCTGGTGCGCGCGGCTCTTCATTAATACCGTTGAGCATGGTCAGCGGCCCGCCGCTCGATGCCATGAAGCTTCAACGCATGAGGCTCTATACACCGCTGACACTCTTGGCAAAGAAGGATGAATTGATGATGAGTGAGGCGGGAACTTATAAGATATTGACCATAAAGGAAGGTACACTTACGGGTAGTTACTATCTTAATACCTCTACCAATAGGGTAGACAAGTTCGTAGGTTCAATGACCTTACCCGGCGCTCCGGGTGGGGCTAAGATGGAGTTTGTGACCGAGTATTCGGACTTTGGTGTTATAGAAGGAATATTACTTGCAAAGCGTGAGGTAAAGTACGCAGGAGGCGTTAATACTGCCGTAATGACGCTCCTTGCGTATAAGTTTGCGGCCGAATTTGACGAAGAGTTCTTTGCGTTACCTAAAGCCGCAGGTAATTAATTTACTTGGCCGTTACTCTATCTGGCTTAGAAGGCCTTTGATATGGCCGACGTGCGTGCGTTCTTCTTCTGCGAGTTCTTTATACATCTTCCTGCCTTCGGGGGTCTTAGCGTTCTTGGCTAAGTCTTCGAAGAACTCCACGGCGTGAACCTCCGTATCGAGCGCTATGAGTAGTGCTTTCTTAGGCTCGTCGATGGCATCGACGAGCTTTTCTATATTAATTCTGCGGGTGAACATATCGGGCACTCCGCGCTCTTCGACGTACTTTTCTATCTCAATCTCTTCCTCGGTAATCTCGTCGCTGAAGCCTGCTTCGGGGAAGTACTTCTTTTCGAGTATCTCAAGGTGTTTACCCTCATCGTAGAGGAGCTCTTTTAATACACTCGTGATATTCTCGTCATCTATCTTGTCTATAAGAAGCGAGTAGAACTTCTTGCCGTTCTTTTCTATAAGGGCGGCCTTTTCAACGGCCTCTTTTTCTTCAAAGTGTTCAAACATTATTTGCTCTCTCCTTGTATGTAGATGATAGCTTATATTTTAAGTTAAATCAGGTGCTATTACAAATAAAATCGTGAGATGTCTTTTTTTATAGGGAGGCAGAGTGCGTGTATGCTCATCCTGAGATGAGTCTTGTGGCTTCGATAAGCTCAAGCGGGCTAACGGTTGCGCCATTTATCTTTGCTACCCAGTGTAGGTGCGGCCCGGTTACGCGCCCTGTTGCACCGATCTCTCCGATTACCGTACCTTTATCCACGACGTCTCCTACCTTGACCGTCATCTTCGATAGGTGCGAGTACATCGTATATAGCCCAAGTCCGTGGTCTATGGCAATTGTATTGCCGCTTATGTAGAGTGCCTTTGTCATTACCACACGCCCTTTATTTGAGGCGAATACGGTCTTGCCGGTTTGCCCGCGCAGATCGAGACCGTTATGGCGGTAACGCTTCGTACCGTTTAGAACCCTATTCGTGCCGAAGGCGCTCGATACGTCGCCGTTATTTGTAGGCAATTCAAAGGCTCCGTGCCAGAGTTTTTTTTCTGTGGCCTTGGAGGTAAGGCCTCTGACGAGCTTGCGTTCCTCTGCTATGCGGCTCTTTGTCTTAGAGGGAGGCGTTACCATCTTCTTCGCTACTGTGAAGCTCTCAAAGCCGAACTCTCCGCCGCTTACGTCAATTGGGTAGTAACGTCGGCGCGCGCCGACTTCATCTCCAAGACTTACTTCGATTAACTGCCTGCCGCCCTTGGCGTAGAGATCCGTACCGACGAGTGCCGTATAGGTATCTGTCCCTGTATTGAAGAATGCGAATTCTCCTGAGTTGAAGTAACCTTTATGGGGAGGCTTCTCCTTGAATGTCATCGTTATGGTGGTGATAGAGCCTTGAGCCGAGTTCTTTGCCGTCAGTAGCGAGGTGCTATCCGTACTTTGCCCTATGGGCGAGATGGCCATGAGCAAAGGGATTAAGATAATCAAAAGCGCGCGTAAGGCGAGACCCTTATTGAGCGGTTCTTTCTTATAGGAGTTTCTTGAGGGTTTTCGCATTAATATCGGCACGTCGAGTCCTTCTTTTGCGGTAAGTGTTTATCCTATAGTTAGGTCTATATCAGGCCTATAATTAGGGTAATATTATTGGGCCTCTGGTGTCAATAGCCGTGGTTATTTGCAGAGATTGATTTGTATTGCCGCAGGTGGTATCTTTAAATCATCGGAAGGAAAGCAGGGGGGCTTTTTTATGAGCGATTATATTATAGTGATGACAACGGCACCGTCTAAGTGCGCGGCCGCCGAGATGGCCGAGAAGCTCGTTAGTGAGAAGCTAACAGCTTGCGTGAATATCATCCCTGAAGTGCGCTCCATATATATGTGGAAGGGTAAGGTCTGCGACGAGCAAGAGGTCGTCTGTATACTGAAGACCAAGCGCAGTCTATTTGAAAAGCTCAAGGCACGTATAATAGAGCTTCACCCATACGACCTGCCCGAGGTCGTAGCCACCGACATCACCGACGCAAGTGCTGAGTACCTTAAGTGGATAGATGAGGTTACGGGGTAGCGACTAAATGATTGTATCTGTAAAAACAGCAAGTTAGGTCTATCTGTTGAGAATGTTGGCTCATAAGCCTTGACAGGTGCTCTCTTTTGGCATATAACCTATTGACACTTGTTCACTTATAAGTTAATA
>DAOVKH010000162.1 GCA_030631875.1 Deltaproteobacteria bacterium
AAGTTCATGCCTCGATAGCTGCAATAGCTTGATGGCCAACTGCAATTGAGGCGTCAGCATCAGCTTTTGAGATAATCTAAGGTCTTGTTTCAGTTCGTAAGCCATAGTAAAAAACTCTCTTGCGTTGAAGTACAAATTCGAGCCTAATCTTAAAACAAAAAACCCTCGTCGTATCCCTCTGCCTTTAAGCGTAATAAAGCAGATGGGTTTTTATTGAGGCCGAACCTTAAGGCAAAGAGAAAAGTTCATCTGCACGAAGGCAGTGGCCTCGTAGCGTACGAGATATTGCAAGCGAGGCGTACTATGAGGTACGTCGAGCGAGCATATATCAAGTACAACAAAGCAGATGGGGTTTTCTCAAAGCCGAACCTTAAGGGCCTTCGGGTATAGCAAACTTCTCGCCTAAGTAAACATCCTTTACCCGTTGGCTCGCGGCAATATCATTGGGCGTACCTGTCTCAAGGATCTTACCTTCACTAATAATATAAGCTCGGTCGCATATACCAAGTGTCGCTCCAACGTTATGGTCGGTTATGAGTATGCCTATGCCCTTTTTCTTAAGGGCTATAATTATCTCCTGAATATCGGCGACGGCTATCGGGTCTATACCTGAGAATGGTTCGTCCAGGAGCAGGAACGAAGGCGTATTGACGAGCGCCCGTGCTATCTCTACCCTTCTTCTCTCACCGCCCGATAACGCATAGGCCTTAACACCACGCAGGTGCTCTATTCCTAGCTCAGCCATAAGAGCCTCTTCACGCTCGGTTATCTCACGCTCCGAGAGTCCTGAGTATTCGAGTATGGCACGTATATTATCCTCTACGGTAAGCTTTCTAAATACCGACGGCTCTTGCGGCAGGTATCCTATGCCGAGCCTCGCACGCTCAAATGTCGGAAGCTTCGTCAGGTCTTCTCCGTCGAGGGTTATCGCACCGCTATCGGGAGAGATAAGGCCGACCGTGATATAGAAGGATGTAGTCTTGCCCGCGCCATTGGGGCCAAGAAGGCCGACTACCTCGCCCGTATCGATGGAGAGCGATACTCCGTCGAGGACACGCCTTCCCTTGAAGGACTTAACGAGTCCCGTCGCACTGAAATTTTTCATAGATAGAACTCTCTTCGCACGCTTCTTCAGGCGTTCTTTTATTGGCAGGCGTTATGACTACTCTGGCACGCTGACCATCGGTACCAACGCCGCCCTCTACCAATATAGTGTTGTCATCGGTACTTAGCGTTATCGTCTCGCCCTCAATGAGGTTTGAGCACTCCACTACCGAGGCCGCTTCGGTTATAATTATCTCACCCTTAGATCTATCGTATACGCCGCGCCCTCCGCGAAGACGCTTATCTCCCTGAACGACCCTCACATTACCCGTAGCCACGACCTCTTCTATGGAGTTTCCATCGCCGTAGCGCACAAACAACTCATCACTACATAAGGTGAAGTTATCCTCAACTACGACATCTCCGCTAAAGTTAAGGGTCTTAGCCTCCATACTGCCGCTCAGTGTCCTTGCCGTAATGAGGCTTTCTTCGGCTCTCTTTGGGGCGGCCTCAGGGTGTGCCGTAACCACTAAAGATAAAGCAAAGACCGACACAATAACAAAGAGGCTCTTGCGCCCTATCGCCCTAAATAGTCGCACGTCTATCCCTGATGACCATCCTTACGTCTTCTTTGACGACAAAGCGCCCACTATCAAAGTTCATCTCAAGGCCCAAACCCTCTACGGATATACCGTCATTCAACTCAAAGAGTACCTGGTCATCTGTAACGGCTATGCGCTCTGAGACTATATAGTCAAGACTACCTGTCCTTAGGGTCTCGCCGCCCGAAGACAATACTCGAACATCACCCTCAAGGCCTACACGTCCAAGACCTTCATCGAAGCTTCCACTATTGCCTTTGAGCGTGTAGACGACTTCGTCGGCTTTTGTATCGGTATATAGAAGATCCACCTGACGCAGAGCCAAGACTTCATCTTTGCGTACCGCAGAGAGTGCCTTCAACGTCCAGTTCCCTTTCCCCTCGCCACCGATTGTCGTATATACGACGTCTTTAATGACCTCGCCTGCGGAGTTATCCGCCTCGTCTCGTGCCTCTTTCGCACCTCTGTCTTCTTCACCAGCAAACCCGTCGTCGCGGGTATTTAAGTAAAGAGAGGCGGCTATCGCCAGAAAGGAGGCACTTATGAAGATTATCAGCGCAAGCCTGAGCTTCTTATTATTCATAAATTAACCGTCGCAGAAAATGAAATAGGGGCGGGTGCTAATAAAGAACCCTCCCCCATGCTTACTTAAAATTATAACACCACCCAAAAGGGCTGTAAAGGCTTTTAATCCAAGAATCTGGCCATAACCGAGGACCATTTACCTTGAACTTTCATAATGATTTCAGCAACTTCCCTGACCGCACCACGCCCTCCGCACTTCTCTGTCACGTAGTCGGCACGCGCTAATAATTCATCCACTGCGTCGGCCACTGCCACGGCCACGCCTACGCGCGTAAATACCGGAATATCGATTATATCGTCGCCCATGTAGAGCGTTTCATCGGGCTCGCACTTAGAATTAAGAAGCAATTTATTGTAGGCCGCGGCCTTATCGAGCTCTTTTTGGTAGAGGTGCTCTATGCCAAGCTCAGAGGCTCTGCGCTTTAAGACCTCCGAACTCCTTGCCGTTATTATTGCACACTCAATGCCGACACTCTTAAGTAGCTTTATGCCGTGACCATCCCTCACATTGAAGGCCTTCGTCTCACCGCCATGCTCGGAGTATATGATACTGCCGTCGGTCATAACACCGTCGCAGTCGAGTATGACGAGCCTTACCTTCTTTATCTTAGCCCTTAGTTCTTGCCCTAACTCTACTTCGCCCATAGTTGAACTCTCCCTCTGAGTGACAATGCCGTATTTTATTAAAGAGATTTTACCTCGACTTTACCGCTACTTCAACAGATAATTCACTCAATGCCTCACTACTTACTTCAACGGGTATTGCAAGGACTATCGATGTTCCCTGGTATATTCTTTCAAAGCCTCCCTCAGATAACGATACCGTCTCTACGGGGTATGTAAGTATCTTTACGGGAACGGATGTATTTATACTCACCTCTGTAGCGGCAAAGCCGTCGACGAGGGTTATATTCTTTGACGCCTCAAACTCCTTCGACTCACTCAGGCCTACCCTCTCACCACCTGACTCTACATACGAAAGCGGGCCGCTACAGCCCGGAAGCAGAAAGTTAAGTTCAATGGTAAATATCGTGCTTAAGGGATTACCAGCTTCTCCTTCTATCGTATAATCGACCTTGACTGTAGCGCCTTCCACGGATAGTCTTTTTTCGAGAGATACGTTTTGTCCTTCTATATCTCCTCTGCGCTCAAGGACTACTCCCAAGCCATCTATCAGCTCAACCCCACAGCAGCGAGACGAAAACCCGCCAAGCTCCTCTAATTGAGAGCGGCGAAGGGCCTCTGCCGTAAGCTCTGCGTTACTATCAAGGAATCGTTCTCTAAGTGAAGCACGCCTCAGGTCGTCGAATATGAGATAGCCGTCGAGTCCCTCTTCCTTAACTGTAACGTTACCGTGGATACTCGTGACATTATCGCCTCGGACGGCTTCGACCCTGCAAGCCTCTTCGAGTTTTTTATGATAACCCTCACGATGGCGAGAGAGGGTATTCATTATATTTACGCCACCGGCCTTGAAGTCCAGCTCCCTTATAGTTCCGCCGTCTTCGGGGCTGATATAAAGGCTAATATCTTTTGTATTGATTACAACCTCATCGTTTCCGTCGGCATTCACATCCCGAAGCTCAAGCGTATCTTCTTTATCGGCCACTAAGGCATCGGCCTTTATGAGGTTCTCATATACTGCGCACCTGAGGTGCGGCAAGTACAACCCTCCGAATACGCCGTGCCAGTAGGCATCATTGCTCTCGGCCTTATATAGATAATCTTTGGCCCTAAGTATATCGCCCGTAGAGGAAGTATCCTCGGCGTTGCCTACCCGTCGGCTCACCTCCAGCATCCTCTTGTGCATCCAGTCGGCCTCAGGGTACTTCGAGAAGAAGTTCCTCCACGTTCCACCCTGAAAGAACCTTAACGCACCCTCTCCACCGGGGCAGTGTTTTATACTTTCGCGCAGTGCCGCGTACTCGTTCGAAGCCTCGGCAGGCAAAGACCACTCGCCCATCTCCATGTAAGATGTAGCCGGCAGGTAGACCCTTCCGAGTGATTTGGCACTATCCATATGCTCTGAGAAAGT
>DAOVKH010000067.1 GCA_030631875.1 Deltaproteobacteria bacterium
AAAAAGCATTAAAGACAACAGAGGAGATAGATATAATGTCCAAGATGGCTGATATGATGAAGCAGGCTCAAAAGATGCAGGCCGACCTCGGCGATATTCAAAAAGGGCTCGCAACCAAGACCTGTGAGGCTCAATCCGGAGGCGGCATGGTTACGGCCACCGTCAGTGGAGACCTAAAGCTCCGTTCGATAAAGATAGACAGCTCCGTTGTAGATTGCGAAGACGTTGAGATGTTGGAAGACCTCGTCGTTGCGGCCGTAAACGAAGCATTCAAGCGTGCTCAGGAGATGGCCTCCGAGGAGATGGGCAAGGTCACTCAGGGGTTGAATATTCCGGGGTTATTTTAGGAATTATTTTAGAGAAAAGGTAGGCTTAAAGAGTAGAGCAAATGTCAGATGTTAAGTACGCAGAACCCATAGCACGCCTCGTGAATGCCTTTAAGGGGCTTCCCGGCATAGGCGAGAAGACGGCATCACGACTTGCGTTATTCGTATTGAACGCAAAACGGGATTATGCCGAAGAGTTAGGCAAGAGCCTCATAGCCGTAAAGGACAATGTCAGTCTTTGTCCGTCGTGTATGACTTTTTCTGATATAGCACCGTGCGGTATATGCAGAGACCCGTCGCGTGAAAGGGGTGTAGTCTGTGTGGTCGGCGACTATAAAGATATGGTCGCTATAGAATCGGCAGGGACTTACAAGGGGCTGTACCACGTTCTTCATGGTTTGCTTGCCCCTTTGAAGGGCATAGGGCCGGATGACATAAAGATAGACGAGCTACTCATGCGCATTAAAGGCGACCAAATTGACGGCAGAGAATCGGAGATAGAAGAGGTAATAATAGCCCTTGGCTTTGACGGCGAAGGTGAGGCAACGGCTCTCTATATTCAAAGATTACTCGGTGCAATTGACGTTAAGGTTACGCGCATAGCCTCCGGTGTACCCGTCGGCGGTTCGATAGAATATATGGATTCTTCGACGCTCGGAAGAGCCTTTGAGGGCAGAAAAGAAGTTTGACAGAGGTCGTAAAAACTGTTAATCTACTCTTCTTGTATCTGAGTATCCATGCGAGCATTCTCGATGGTCTTAGATAAGTAGCGGCACCATTAATTTGTTAATTTAAGCACTCAATTCTAAAAGATATTTAGGTAGGGAAATCATATATGGCAAAGACACTTGAAGTAAGATGGCATGGTCGAGCCCAACAGGGTTGTGTTACGGCCGCAAAGCTCCTCGGAGAGGCGGCTCTTGGTGAAGGTAAGCACGTTCAGGCGTTTCCTGAGTTTGGCCCTGAGAGGATGGGCGCTCCGGTCAAGGCATTCGATAGAATATCTGACGAACCTATACGTCTTCACTGTCAGGTAAAGGAGCCTAAGATAGTCCTTATAGTCGATCCGACGCTCATAGGTATGGCACTATCAGGCGGCATGGAGGGCGAAGGCTCTGTAATAGACGGCGTGCCCAAGGACGGCGTATTTATCGTGAACACACATCAGACACCTTCTGAGATGCGTTGCGCTTTGAAGCTTCCGGAGGGTTACGCAAGTGTATTTACCGTAGACGCTTCGGGGATATCGACCGAGACCATAGGCAGGCATATGCCCAACACGCCGATGCTTGGTGCGCTCTCAAAGGCAACGGAGTTGGTTCAGCTCGATTCCTTGACGAACAACTTTAAAGACAATTACGCTAAGAAGTATTCCCCCAAGGTCATAGACGGTAATGTCCAGGCAATGGAGAAGGGTTTTGAGGAGGTACGAGGCGAGTGACTAAGAAGAGTAAGGCAAAAGATATGCCGCTGGGTGGTGTTATACCCAAGGGCGGTAATGCGCATGACTACGAAACAGGCGGCTGGCGTAAGTTTCAGCCCGTCCTTGATAGTGATAAGTGTACGAGTTGTTTGATATGCTGGGTAATGTGTCCGGATTCGTCGATTATGGTCGAAGACGGTAAGATGGTCGGCTTCGATATGGAGCACTGCAAGGGTTGCGGTATATGCGCCGTTGAGTGTCCCGATAAGATAAAGGCCATAACGATGATAGACCAAGAAGAGAGTAAAGAAGGAGGGTGCGAATAATGGCAGATAATACCGCCTCAAAGACAAAAAATTCGGCCCTGACCGGTAACTCCGCCATGGCTCTGGCCATGAAGCAGATAGACCCGGACGTATGTGCCGTATATCCTATAACACCGTCGACGACGGTAATAGAAGAGTTTTCGAGCTACGTCGCAGACGGAGCCGTTGAGACCGAGTTCGTAACGGTCGAGAGCGAGCATTCGGCGATGAGTGCCTGTATAGGTGCTTCGGCCGCGGGCGGCAGAGCCATGACGGCTACAAGCTCTCAGGGTTTGGCCCTTATGTGGGAGATGCTCTATATCGCTTCCGGCATGAGGCTCCCCATCATAATGACGACAGTCAACAGGGCACTGGCCGCTCCGATTAATATTCATTGCGATCACTCGGATTCAATGGGTGCGCGTGATTCGGGCTGGATTCAGCTATACTCCGAGACGGTTCAGGAGGCCTACGATAACCTCTTTCAGGCCGTAAAGATAGCCGAAGACGAGCGCGTCTTGCTTCCGGTGATGGTCTGCCTGGACGGCTTCATAACGAGCCACGCCATAGAGGTCTTATCACTCATTACAGACGACGAAGCAAAAGACTTTGTAGGCGACTATACGGCAAAGCATCCTTTGCTCGATACCGATAATCCGGCATCCATGGGTGCGTTGGCATTACCTGATACCTACATGGACTTTAAGCACGTTCAATCCGACGCAATAGCCGCTTCAAAGGAAGTTGTCATAGAGGTAGGCAAAGAATTTGGTAAACGCTTTGGTCGTGAGTATGGCCTGATCGATACCTATCAATTAGAGGATGCCGACGTGGCGATAGTAATACTCAACTCGGCCGCAGGTACGACACGTGTTGCCATAGACGAGCTTCGCGCCAAGGGGTTGAAGGTTGGATTACTTAAGCCAAGGCTCTTTAGGCCATTCCCTCACGCTGAGATGGTAGAGGCGTTGAAGGGTGTTAAGGCAGTATGCGTCTTGGATAGAGCCGATTCCTTCAGTGGATTTGGCGGCCCGCTCTTTAACGAGGTACGCTCGGCACTATATGACATGGAAGATCGTCCAAAGATCATGGGACGTATATACGGTCTTGGCGGTAAGGACTATACAACAGAGAATGCGGTTGCCATATACGAAGCTCTCTTCGATGTGGTTAAGACAGGTAAGATAGACACATTAAACGATTATATGGGATCATAAGATATGGCTACCTTAAAAGAATTAGCAGGTCAGGAAGAATTATTCAGCGGAGGGCACAGGCTCTGTGCCGGTTGCGGTATACCACCGATAGTAAGGCTTGTATTACGTTCGGCCAAAGGCCCTGTCGTAGCCACTACGGCTACAGGTTGCCTTGAGGTCGGCTCTACGATATACCCTTACACGTCGTGGAAGGTGCCGTGGATGCACTCGGCATTTGAGAATGCCGCGGCTACGATAAGCGGTATAGAGAGCGCCTATAAGGCCTTGAAGCGTAAGGGCAGGTTGCCTGTAAAGCCCGTAAGTGATGACAAGGACACAAAGTTCATTGCCTTTGGTGGCGACGGCGGTACATACGACATAGGTCTTCAGGCACTTTCAGGTGCCATGGAGCGAGGCCATAACTTCTTATACGTCTGTTACGATAATGGTGCGTATATGAATACAGGCATACAGCGCTCCAGTGCGACACCTCTTGGTTCGGCGACGACCACTTCTCCGGCAGGCTCTGTCATACCCGGAAAAGAAGAGTACCGTAAAGACATTACGCGCATAATGGTTGCCCACAGGTCTCCATATGTTGCTCAGGCGTCTCCGCACAATTGGAAAGATCTTGAGAAGAAGGCCGCAAGGGCACTTGAGATAAACGGCCCTACATTCCTTAACGTAATGAGTCCGTGCCCGCTTGGATGGTACTCAAAGCCAGAGGATAGTATAGCTCTCGCTAAGCTATCTACGGATACTTGCTTCTGGCCGCTATATGAAGTAGACGAAGGTGTATTAAAGATTTCATACAAGCCCAAGGAGAAGAAACCCATCGGAGATTGGCTGAAGCTTCAGGGGCGTTTCAAGCATCTCTTTAAGCCGGGCGGCGAAGAGATAATCGAGAAGATTCAGCTCGATATCGATACCAACTGGGAAAGACTTCTTGATATGGACGGGAAGCTGATTTTCTGATACACTAAACTCTGTTGTCCGGCATAAAATGCTTGGATAGCAAGATGCTTTGATTTTTTAAAGATTTTAAGGGAGAAGGCTTATGGCTAATACCTCTTTAGTTATGTTCGAGGATGAGTTACAGGAGGTAGCTGTTATTATCGAGAAGCTTCTTGGCGAGGCAAATGCCAAGAGTGTTTACCTTGTCGATAAGGACGGTCAACTCATCAGTTCGGCCGGTGATACTCAAAACATCGACGCGACCTCTCTTGCTTCGCTAACGGCAGGTAATATCGCGGCAACGGGCGGCCTTGCCAAGCTCATAGGCGAGCAGGAATTCTCCATACTCTTTCACGAAGGTGAAAAAGACAACATACACATATCGATAGTAGGCCATAGGGTTATACTCGTCGTTATATTCGACGAAAAGTCTTCTTTAGGGCTCGTGCGCTTAAGGGTAAAGAAGGCAAGCGACGAACTTGGCGGCTGTATCGCTAAGATACTTGAGCGTATGGAGTCTTCCGATACCTCCGAGAACCTCTTAGAGGAAATATCCGACGACGATATAGAAGGACTCTTTAGTTAAGGTATTTGCATAAAATAATCCAATAGTCGAGATGATACTGTTATGTCATTTATAAATTATTCAGCAAGAGAGATAAATTGTAAGATAGTCTACTACGGCCCCGGGCTTTGCGGTAAGACTACGAACCTTAATTTTATCTACGGCAAGACGAACCCGGATGCCAAGGGTAAGATGATATCTCTGGCTACAGAGACCGAGCGTACTCTCTTTTTCGACTTTCTTCCATTGTCACTCGGTGAGATAAAGGGCTTTAAGACACGCTTTCATCTATACACCGTTCCGGGACAAATCTTCTACGACGCATCGAGGAAGCTCATACTCAAGGGTGTTGACGGTATCGTCTTTGTCGCCGACTCTCAGGTCGAGCGCATGGATGCCAATATGGAGAGCCTTGAGAACATGCAGGAAAATGTCGAGGAGCACGGCTACAGCCTTGATACTATTCCATATGTCATACAATATAATAAACGGGATATCGACGATTGCGTTCCGCTCGATGAGATGAAGAGCATGCTCAACAAACGTGGCGTGCCTGATTTTGAGGGTAAGGCCATGACAGGCGAGGGTGTCTTTGAGACCTTGAAGGCTGTCGTTAAGCTCGTACTCGTAGAGCTTAAGAAGGGCACATAGGTTGTTGTCGGTTGCTTCATCATGGAGCTTTGAGATGGAGAGAGCCAGGAAAAACGTTTTAAATATTAATAGTCTTTTATACCCTGCTTAGTGCAGGGTTTTTTTATGCTAAAGTATAACAGAGAGGCGGTAAATCACCATGGGACTCAAAGAAAATATATCAAAGGATATGATAAAGGCCATGAAGGCCGGAGAAAAACTTAGGGTATCGACACTCAGGCTGATGATAGCCGCCATAAAGTATAAGGAGATAGATAAGGGCGAAGCCCTTACCGACGCTGATGTTCAGCAAGTCGCTACTACAATGGCAAAGCAAAGACGCGACTCTATCGAACAATTCAGAGCGGGCGGACGCGAGGAGATGGCAAAGCAGGAAGAAGCCGAGCTTGAGATCTTAACCGAGTTCCTGCCCGAGCAGATGAGTGAGGCCGACGTCATTAAGGTCGTGGAAGAGGTCGCAGGAGAGGTCGGGGCAAAAAGCCCTTCCGATATGGGTAAGCTCATGAAGGGTGTGATGGCAAAACTCAAGGGATCTGCCGACGGTAAGGTCGTTCAAGGGGCGGTAAAGGATTTTTTATCTAAGTAGCACTTATAAAGTAAGAGGAGTTGTTTATTATGAAGATAAAAGATATATTTAATGCCGCCATAAAGCGTGGCATAGAGCTTGACCCAAGGGGCGAAGAAGAGGTTAGCGCCGTACTCTTAGACGAAAAGAAGGCCTATGGTGATTTGAAGGATAAGGCGGGCTACGACGAAGAGCGGCTCACGAACCCTTACGCCGATAGTCGCATACTTTACGGCGACGCTGACCGAGAGGTTAAGCGTATGCTCGTAGGCATTGATATGGAGGTCGGCGAGGTGCTTCTTGCCGACAGATTATCCGACAAGGGTAAGAAGATTGACCTTATAATGGCGCACCATCCGGAAGGGCGTGCCATGGCGTCTTTGTATGACGTAATGGGGATGCAGTCTGCCATACTTGCCAAGTACGGGCTTCCCATGCATATAGGCGAGAGCCTCATGGACGAGCGCATAAAAGAGGTCGAGCGCAGGCTCTTGCCCGTAAACCACACGCGTGCGGTTGATGCGGCAAAGCTCCTCGATATCCCTATAATGTGCGTCCATACGCCGACGGACAATGCCGTTGCGACACATCTGCAGAATATATTCGATTCTGAATCTCCGCGTCTCGTCTCGGATGTATTGAAGTTGATAAAAGATATGCCCGAGTATAAGGTTGCAATGGACGAGACGGTCGGGCCGAGGGTCGTAGTCGGTACGGAGGGTAGGCGTGCCGGTAAGATATTTGTGGATATGACCGGCGGCACGGGTGGATCCAAGAAGGTTTACGAGGGGCTATCGACGGCAGGCATCTCTACTATAGTTGGCATGCACATAGGTGAAGACCACCGTAAAGAGGCCGCCAAGCACCACGTAAATGTCATAATCGCAGGCCATATATCAAGCGACAATATGGGCATAAACCTGCTCTTCGACGACATACTCGACGATAGCGTTGAGGTCGTAGAGGCCTCAGGATTTAGAAGAATATCGAGGAAGTAGACTACTTGATGGTAAATTCGATGCCCCTAAAGGGGCATCGAATTTACCTAAAGAGTCGCAGTAGTTACTTTACAAAACCTACCAATATACTATGTATCGTGGATAATATTACCTTAACAGCACTTGAGTTTCCGAAGATCCTTGCACGCCTTGAGCGATTTACCTCTACGGCTCTTGGGCGAAGCCTTGCAGGTACTCTCACGCCCTCTACCGATATCACATTTATAGAAGACTCTTATAAGGAATTGCGAGAGTTAGAAGCACTTCTTATGGCTGACCTTCGTCTGGAGCTGGCCGGCCTTGTAGATATTCAAGGCTTCATGGCGAGGCTTCGTCCCGCGGGGAGTTTTCTGCCGAGAGAAGACCTTCTGGCTCTTAGAGAAACCCTGAAGGTATTTAAGGTTCTGCAGGGGCTTCTCTCATCCGATGATTTTTCACTTAAGTTCCCTATCACTGCAAAAAAGATAAAGTCTATTTCCGACAGTACTAACCTCTGCGATGAATTATCTAGGGTATTCGATAACGCCGGCTTTATAAAGGACGACGCGTCCTATGAGCTGATGGATATAAGGCGTTCCCTGAATGACGGACGCAGTGCTTGTAGGAAGCTCGTTGAAAACATCGCACGCACTAAGCTCGATGCCTTAAGCAGTGGTGATCGTCAGGCGGACGACGACGGCGATGAGGGGCTATTCACCATACGAGACGATCGTTTTGTATTATCGGTCAAGGTCGGGCGTCACCAAGATTTTCCGGGCGTGCTTCACGGGCGTTCACGCACAGGCAACACCTACTTCATCGAACCCATCAAGGCCGTTGAAATTAACAACCGCATAGCGATGCTTAAGCGTGAAGAGGCGGCTGAGGAGATAGAGATACTTAAGGCCTTGAGTCGAAGCTTCGTTGAGTGCGGCGACATACTTGTCTTAGATACGGATGTAGTCGCTAAGCTCGATCTCCTTCAGGCAAAGGTACTCTTCGGTAAAGAACTGTCGGCCTCGACCGCTCTCTCTATAAATATAGACGGCGCGGTTAAGCTAAAGTCCGCCCGCCATCCTCTGCTCTTATTTAAGGAGGCAGACGGCGCGGGTAAGGCGGACGCTTCCGCCGTAACCCCTATTGATATAACCGTAGAAGAAGACACGCGAGTGCTCGTCTTATCGGGCGCAAATGCGGGAGGTAAGACCGTTGCCTTAAAGACACTTGGCCTCTTAACGCTCATGGTGCAGTCGGCTCTACCCGTACCTGTCGGCAATAATAGCGAGTTTATTTTATTCAAAGAAATCTTCGCCGATATCGGTGACAGGCAAAATATCGCAGAAGACCTCTCTACATTCTCGGCACACCTTAAGCGCATGGGCGATATACTTGGCGTTGTCTCAAAAGAATCCTCGGCACTTGTATTGAT
>DAOVKH010000088.1 GCA_030631875.1 Deltaproteobacteria bacterium
CATCATAGAGATGCACCCTGAGGATAGAAAATTATTCGTATACTGCAGGAGCATGGACAAAGGCCCTGTTACGAAGAAGGGCTGTAAGGTCGGATGCATCGCGTGCACCTTGTGCGTTAAGGATTGCGAGGTAGAGGGCGGTATAGTTATGAAGAACAACTTAGCTGTCGTAGATTACGGGAGCTGTCCACAAGACGATGCCTCCACAAAGCGGTGTCCGACAAAGTGCATACTCTTCGATGAAGAGAGTGCTGTGACGAGCGACACGTTCTACTCTACCACCATAAAGAAGGCCGAAGGGCAGTAATACCCCTTTAGAGAAGCGCAAACCGATTATCTGAAAAAATAATATTCATTTAATGAGTTTTTAATACTTTTTTGTTACTGTAAAAAGATGGATGCATCTTTAAAAATGTTTACAAGATTCGCATGCGCATTCTTTGGCGTAGTATTGATGGCTCTCCTCGGTTCTTGCGGTATGGGCGATGATGGTCTTACCATGGAAAACATCAGAGGCGGAGAGAAGCGAGCCACACTATCGCCGACACTCTTCACCGGTAAGTCGGCCAGGTCATATAAGGTCGCAAAGGAGATACCGGAGGTGCTCGACGGGCTTTACTGTTACTGCGACTGCAAGAAGCACAGCGGTCATAAGAGCCTGCTTACATGCTACGTCGATAGACACGCAGAGTACTGTCCGGTTTGCATGGACGAAGCACTCGTTGCAAGCAAGCTACACAAAGAAGGCATGGACGCTCTGGAGATAAGAAGAAAGATAGACAAGAGGTTTGCAAGTAAGAGGCATTAACTCTTCGACTCTTTATCCTATTATCCGGGCCTTTACTTAAATTACAAAAGATCTCAGGAGGTAGTATACAACCATCATGAAAAAACGGGATATAATTATAGCCGTAGTAGTTCTTATAGTAGTTGTAGGTGCTTATATGCTGGGCACTCAGTCGGGCGATAAAAAAGAGGTGTCGTCAAGCAGAGCCTCTTCTACGACCGCATCATCAGCGTCGGGTGGGGGTGGAAGCGATGCACATCCTCTTACACGTCAGGCCATAGATTATGACGAGGTCATAAACGACCTTAAGACGAGGATCGCCGCCGACCCAAAGAACGCCGCCCTCCACGCGCAAACAGGCGACGTATACTTCAGTACTAAGCATTTCTCCGAGGCCATAGCTCATTACAAGAAGGCCGTAGAATTAAATCCAAAGGACGTAGACTCCTATAACGACTTGGCTCTCGTCTTTCATTATATCGGTAACTCCGATGACGCGATCAAATATCTCGATCAGGGTATAGAGGCCGACCCGACCTATCAGCGCATATGGCTTACCAAAGGATTTATCCTCTCCAGAGGCTTTGGCGACAGTGCCGGCGCGGCTAAGGCATGGCAGGAGGTTGTAAACCTTAACCCTGATAATCAATTGGGTGTAGATGCCGCGTCATTCCTTCGAGAGATGGAGAAGAATTAGTCTATGTCTTCTCTTTGGAAGCTCCTATATTCGTTGAAGTTCACGATATTCGTGATAATGACGATAGCCTTAGTATCTATAATAGGTACGGTGGTAGAGCAAGGGCGTGATGCCGCTTGGTATGCCATGGAGTACAGCGATAGATGGGTCGATATCATCCTGAAGCTGAAGCTCGATGACATGTACCATTCACCTTGGTTTACGGGGCTTCTCATATTATTGGTCGTTAATATCATTGCCTGCACAATCGAGAGGTTTCCCCCTAAGTGGCGCGTGCTTCTTCGCAAGGTAGATAAGGTCGATACCGGCATAATAGACAAACTCTCTCACCGCGATACATTCAACCTCAATAAAAACACATCTGAATTTAAGAGCACCCTCATAGCGTTATTCACAAAGCGTGGCTATAAGGTTAAGGCCGATGACGTAAGCGGCGGTGGCATTGCCCTCTACGCTTGGCGCGGCATCATAGGACGCTTCGGCTCGGACGTTACACACGTAAGCCTTCTTCTCATACTCCTTGGAGCCATAATAGGAAGCTTTGCAGGGTATAAGGACTTTAAGGCTGTCTATGTCGATACGAGCTTCAGTGTGCCGGACTCGGACTTTGAGATAAGGCTCGATAAGTTTTGGATAGAGTATTATGATACAGGGCAGATTCGTCAATACAACTCTAACCTGACTGTCATAGAAGACGGCAAGGATCTCTTCACCAAGCACATATGGGTCAATGAGCCTCTCTTCTATAAGGGGATTCGTTTCTACCAGTCGAGCTACGGTAAGGCATGGGACAGGGTAGCAGAGGCCGAACTAACGCTTGCCAGCAAGGGAGTGACGAAGAAGATATATGAGCCTATCGTAATAAAGTGGGATGAGCTTACGAGTATACCCGGAAGCCCGTACTCTGTTCGCATGATAGGTTACTTGGCGGACTTCGCCTATGACTACCAGAATGAAAACTTTTACACGAAGTCCGGTGACCCGAACAATCCGGCCGCTAATATCGTCGTCTACGACTCCAGCGGCGAGCAGATTGCCACTACGTGGCTACTCCTTAACCACCCGGATCTCTTAGGGCCCATACCGGGTACGACAGATCATCTTTACCTCACAGGGTATCGCCCCACACATTACTCAGGGCTATCGATAAATAAAGACCCGGGTACTAATATCGTATGGTTAGGCTCTACGATAATGGGGATAGGCTTTATATTCGCCTTCTTTATTTACCATAAGAGAATATGGCTGAGCGTTGAAGTTCAGGAGGACGGCATCAATACAGTAAAGGTCGGTGGTATTATAAATAAGAATCAACTCTCTTTCGATAAAGAGTTTGACGGACTTGTGGCTCAACTCAAGTTAGAGGCGGGTGTGGCCGAAACTTTACAAGATAATGAGGAGGATTAGATATGGATCAGCCAAAGGTTATAATGTCGTTGATGTTCTTTACGATGAGTTTGGCCTTTTACTTTCTGGCAACGGCCTTTTATATAGGTTACTGGCTAACGCGTAAGGATTGGATGGGCCAAGCCGGCACGTCCCTTACATATGTGGCCGGTTTCTCCATGACGATGATACTCATCTTTAGAGCCGTCGAGTCGGGGCACGCGCCGTTTTCAAACCTATACGAATCCATGGTGCTCTTCATATGGGCCGTGACCATCGGTTACCTTTGGATGGAACGCAAGTATAAGTTCAAGGTCTTAGGTGCGTTTGTTATGACCGTAGCCTCATTGGCGATGGTCTCGGCATGGCTCTTGCCATTTAGGTTTAAGAACATAGAGCCGCTGAACCCCGCGCTCCAGAGTAAGTGGAACTTTCTCGTTAAGATATTAGAGCCGCTGGGGCTTGAAAAGTACGCCATAGGTTGGCTCGACTTTCACGTCTTCGCAACATTCATAGGCTACGCCGCCTTTGCTATATCCTTTGCCGTGGCGATAATGTATATCATCAAGATACGTTATGAGGCGCGCTCAAAGAAGAGCTTTCTCTTCGACAGCTTTCCACCCTCAAAGGTATTGGATGAGTTAAGTTACATAACCATCGCATGGGGCTTTCCGTTCCTTACCGTAGGCATCGTTACCGGCGCTATATGGGCCAACTACGCGTGGGGTACTTACTGGTCGTGGGATCCAAAGGAGACTTGGTCTTTAATTACGTGGCTCGTATATGCCGCATACCTTCACGCCAGAGTTACGCGCGGTTGGAGGGGTAAGAAGGCGGCCTACATATCTATCGCCGGCTTCCTTGCAGTTATATTCCTTTATTGGGGTGTGAGCTTTATATTGCCGGGCCTTCACGCATACGCATAAGAGATTAATTATACTTAAGAGGCTTTAAGGAAAGAGAGAGTTATGACCGAGACAAGACCTAATATGTATGATAAAAAAGCCCCGCCTCCCATAGTTGCCATAATAGTTATCATAGCCATAATTGTAGTGGTCTTGGTAGTAGTTGGGCAGAGGCAGAACTATAAGCCCGTGACAAAGGGTAGCCCTTCCATAGACTTTACACTCCCTGATATCGACGAAGGGAAACTACATAGACTTAGCGACTACCGCGGCAAGGTTGTATTCCTGAACTTCTGGGCTACCTGGTGCAAGCCGTGTGAAGAGGAAATTCCTTCGATGGAACGCCTCTATAGGTCTCTTGAAGGGCGTGACTTCGTCATACTTGCCCTCAGCACGGATACCGACCCGCCGGAGATGGTAAAAGAATTTACCGATAATTACGGCGTAACATTCACCGTGCTTCACGACCGGCACGGTAAGATAAAAGAAGCATACAAGACGACCGGTTTCCCTGAGACCTTCATCATCGATCAAAACGGAATGGTAGCGCAAAAGATAGTCGGCCCAAGGGATTGGGACGATGCCTTTAATACCATGACCATAAAAGCGTTACTTGAAAACCCTCCTGCTCCGCTCAAAGCAGATGCGCCTAAGGATAGCGGTACTTAGCCGTGTATCTAAGGAAGACATTTAAGGTACTTATCCTCATTGCCTTCCTGGCACTTCCCTTACAGGCTTGCGGAGACTCATCACCCTACGAGAATGCCTCCCCCAATAAAGCTCAAAGCATGGATGGTGGTAATCTGACAGCCATAGAGGCATTGGGACTTGAAGAGATATCTGCCGAGGCTCCGTCCTTTAAACTCGAAGATACGAGAGGGAACGAAGTATCATTAGAGGACTTTAGAGGTAAATACGTACTACTTAATTTTTGGGCTACGTGGTGTCCGCCGTGCAAGGCCGAGATGCCGACCCTCGAAGAGGTTCACAATAGATTCACAGGGCGAGGACTTGAAGTCATCGCTATAAATGATTACGAAAAGCCGAAGAAGGCCATTGACTTCGTTGAGAAGGGCGGCTATACCTTCCTTGTCCTCATAAACGAGTCGGGCAATGTCAGTGAGGCCTACAAGGCCATGGTCTTGCCGATGACCTATATTATAGACCCGGAAGGAGTAGTCATAGCGCGCGCGGTTGGCTACAAGGACTGGGCTAATGACGCATCCATCGAATACCTTGAAGGATTGATCAAGAAATGACGCAGGAAGCATTCCTACAGCTCGCATTCATGAGTAAGGTCTTTGCCGCATTTGGCGGAGGCTTTATTTCGTTCATCTCTCCGTGCGTGCTTCCGCTCGTGCCGTCTTATATATCTTTCATAACAGGCATATCATTCGAAGAGCTGACCGACGATACCGATAAAGAAAGCTCTAAGCGGATGAAGAAGATAGTCCTCTTTAACTCTCTCTTCTTTGTCCTCGGATTCTCAACATTCTTTGTTCTGATACTTGGCGTATCGGCCGAACTCTTCGGAAGCTTCTTCATAAACAACATGGATATAGTGCGCAAGGTAGGCGGTATTGCCATAGCCCTATTCGGTGTCCACGTCCTTGGTGTCATAAATATCAGCATACTTCAGCGCGATAAACGCCTGCACATCTTTAGAGATAAGCCGCAGGGCTTTCTCGGTGCTTTTGTAATAGGCATTGGCTTTGCCGCCGGATGGACGCCGTGCATAGGTCCGATACTGGCCGCCATATTCACCGTAGCGGCAACTACCGACGGCGGAAGCTCAGCCGGGGTAATACTATTTATAGCCTACTCGCTTGGGCTGGCTATTCCTTTCGTGATGACGGCTCTCGGCATAAATACCTTCCTCAAGCACTTTAAGAAGGTCAAGCGTCATATGCGCCTGATATCGATCGTCACCGGAATCCTGCTCATAGGAACCGGAGTATTGATATTCTTTAACTCCTTTGCCATCATAACCTCGTACTTCAGCAGGATACTCCCCAACATAGGGTAGGCTTCGCCCTGAATCCTCTTTATCTTGTAAAATCTTGATTTTTATAGGCATATTCGTTATAGTCATATAAATTACTATGGTAAAAAAGATAATCAAAATATCTGTCTTCATCTTTGCGGTGCTCTCCATGACGCACGCTCTCGAGCCTTTAGCCCACGGTGCCCATAAGGCTTCCATTGGAGAGGTCGTCGTCGTACGCGACTCGGCGTTAAAGTTATCCTTCGTCGTGCGCGATGCTATGAATAACGACATAGAGGAGGCTATAAAGAATAGTATACCTACATCCTTTACCTTTACCGTGAAGGTGAACCGTAAGCGAGGCTTATGGCGCGATAAGAATATCGGTAAATGGAAGTTTAACCATACGGTGAGCTACGATAGCCTGAAGGATGAATACGAGGTCTATCATGAAGAGACAGGGAAGAGAAGGATCGTAAAAGACTTTAATCAGATGGTAGATCTTATGGTTACGGGTAAGGTGGTAAGCCTCACGCCTATGCCTCGTTTTAAAGATGGCGATAAGTACATATTAAAGATAAAGGCCAAGCTCGATACCGTGAAGTTGCCATTTCACTTAGACCATATCCTCCTCTTCGTCAAACTCTGGGACTTCGAGACTCCGTGGTATACCTATGAATTCACTTCCTGAGTCGGCACGTTAAGGTAGAGGCCACGCACCCATGCCAAATAAATTAAATGATAGCGAACGTATAGAACAACGCCGGCGTCAGCGCGAGTTCTACCTGATACTTGCAATTATTCCGTTCATAATACTGCTTACATATGTCGAATCCCATATATCGATAATCAGCGGCGATATACCCGTAGCTACGAATATCTTCGTATTGGGTCTTATAAATATCAATATTCTGCTCCTTGTGTTTTTGATATTCCTTATACTACGTAATGCCGTTAAGTTCTTTCTCGAAACTCGCCTCAACCTACTAAGCTCCAAGCTCAGGAATCGATTGATAACCGCCTTCGTAGGCCTGACCATCGTACCTACCTTTCTTCTATTCTTTGTCGTAATAGGATTGATAAATAAGAGCATCGATAGTTGGTTCGATATCGGGGTTGAGAAATCCCTTAAAGAATCCTTGGAGCTTGCCAAGAATTATTACGGTGAGACCTCCGATAGGATGATAGGCGGAGCCTGGTATCTATCGAGAACTTTCTCCGGCATTACCGTTCTTGAACCAAATGAGAAGTTAAGTGAGGCGGCCGATACGATAATCGACATGCAGGGGGTCTCGACGGTCGAGGTATATACGCTCGGCGGCGAGAGGGTCGCCTATGCCGTCGCAGATAGCGTGAACGTCACGATGGTGCCGGATGTTTCAATCGACGAGATTGCCATAACG
>DAOVKH010000054.1 GCA_030631875.1 Deltaproteobacteria bacterium
CTTCAGCCTCTATCGTACCGACGGCCTTTATGGTCAACGGAACGTCGGTCTTTACGGCCGTCCACGTCCTCACATTAGAGGCGCGCGCACCTGCCATTGAAGCTCCTCCGTGACCGCCACCGTGGGCTTCTCCGTTGGCCGCGGGCTTTTGTTTTTCATCACCATCGCCGCCACACCCGCCCGGTAAGGTCGCCAATAACAAGACCCCTATAATAAAAAATACTTTAACCACATAACTCTTCATATCGACTCTCTCCCCGTAAATATAATTAATTCGTGTCCCTCTTCTAAGAGCTCGTCTAATAGAGTGCCGAGGCTTCCTGCGACCTCAATTATCGAAAGTTTATATGCAAAACCGGCATTCGCAAGTTTCAACTCCGCCGATGCGAGTAGCGTTTCCCCGTCTATCAACTCCACACTATCGGCAAGGCCGTGCTCGTATTGCTTAAAGACGGTCTCATAGTTGAGCTTTGCGAATTCGAATTGTTTTGAGTAAGCCCCTACCCGTGACTTGGTCGTAGCCATATCGTTATAGATACCACGCAATTCAAGCTCTATATCGCGCCTAAGGGTAGTGCGCGTTAGTTCTGCCTGACGCTTACGTGAACGCGCCTTGGACAGATCGGCTCTACGAAGCCCTCCTTCAAATATGGGCACACTTACGTTGAGCACACCGTAAGTCGCTTCGTCAAGGAAGAAGCTCGTCTCCGGGGTTTGCCCCCTCATTACATGAACGCCCTCAATCGATACGGTCGGAAGATAAGCGCCTCTGGCGTACTTAATACCATCCTCGGCAACGCCCTCGGCAAGTACGCTTTGCCTGTAATCATCTCGACTCTTAAAGGCCAGAGCAAGGGCATCCTTAATGACTAAGTCTATCTTTAGGGTCAACCTTTCAAAGAACGCAACTTCATCGGCAGGGTCAATATCGACGGGCAGATTAATATCATCCACAGCTTCAATGCCGGTTACACGCCTAAAGAGATTCTCGGCATCACGCCTATAGCCCTTGGCTTCGACCAAGTCGGCCGCCCTCTCGGCCAACTCCGACTCGGCTCTAAGCAGGTCGGCTCTCGTACCAAGCCCAATCTTAAGGCGTGTGGACGCCACCCTTAACTGCTCTTCGAGACGCTCTAAGGATGCAGTAACGATGCTGACGGCCTTACCGGCCTGAAGCAGGCCATAGTAAGCGCGCGCCGTCATGATGAGTACCTCTTCGCGCGCTCCGTCTACGCCAAGCTCCGCGCTAAAGTGCATCTTCTTTGCCTGCCTGAGCGTACTCTTGGCACGTCCGCCGCTGTATATGGGTTGGTATAAGCGAAGCTCAACCCTATAGCTATCCTCCGGCTGGAGGCTAAAGCCCGCAGACGAAGACCTCTCTTCGGTGTAGCGGGTATAACTGCCGTCGGCCTTTAGACTTGGCAATACTTGTGAGTAGGCGCGCGATATGTCAAGGCTACTCTGAACGGACGACTCCTTGGCTACGGCTACGGCCTCGTGGTTACCGAGAGCCATCTGCCATGCCTCCATAAGACCTATCTTTTTATTATCCTCAACGGCTCTTTCAAAGCTCTCTTCGGCATAAAGTACGCCCGAAAAGAGAAAGGTTGAAAGAATCGCACATATACATATATATCTAAATACTCTCATCGTCTACCGGCTAACTCTCTTTCTTGGTTTTCTTTTTGGTAGTCATTCCCCTGGCTGTCATACCATCGAAAAATATATCGACGAACCTCCCGGCCGCCTCATCTATAGACCTCTTAAAGTGCTTCTTAAAGCCGTATATCTCCTGCGATATAGAGTAATGGACTATCATGCCGAGAAAGGCTCTGGCCGAAAGCTCCGAATCTACGTCCTCAAAGCGCCCTTCCTCTACAAGTCCTTTAATGAGCCCCGATAAGCACTCAAGCATCTCCATGCCGCGCGACCTTAAGAATATCTCAGAGAAGTCTTGCCCCTCAAGGGCACTGTACATGATAAGCCTCGGTAGCGTTGTATCCTTGCTGTGAAGCTCTAAGAGGTGGCGAGCAACCTCAAAGAAGGCGTCCCTGCCGTCCATACCCTTTATGCGCTCTATCATGATGAACTTTCCGCTATCGTCGCTACAGAGGTCGTCTATTATAGCATGGTAGAGGTCTTCCTTCTTAGCAAAGTGCTTGAATATAGTGGCCTCGCTTATATCGGCCTTCTCGGCTATCTCACGCGTAGTGGTGCCGCTAAAGCCCTTGCGTGCGAATAGCCCGCTGGCAACGGCAACGATGCCGGCACGCCTCTCTGAGGCACTCAACCGTATTTTCTTTTCTTTTGTAACACTTGTAACGCTCATCTCACTTAAACCTTCCGCTACGTGTAATAAGTAAGCACTTACTTATTACGCAATCATATATTATAGGTCGTATACGTGTCAAGAAAAAACCCTACCTTGCATGGCTTTTGATAAGGGTGAAGACTATCCAGGACTACGTTATCTTCTATAATTGACAAAAGTTATAGTATGTGGTACATTAGGGTCTACTTTTCATATTTTAATAGATATTAACGCCTTACTACGATAATAAATTATCTATTAACTACTACTTAAGGTAATTGTGACACATCAAAATAAAAAAGACGCTCTTTCTGTAATGAAAAGCAATATCGAGTGGTTAAAGTCCATGGAGGAAGGTGCGGCTTCACTGTATTGTGAGGCAGCTCGAATCTTAACCGACGATAAAGAACTGCGCGACCTTCTGGTGTGCCTTAAGGAAGACGAAGACGAACACGCAAGGCTCATGGCTCTGGCACTCTCGCTCTGCGAAGGTATCCCCACCCTCTCAGTCCCCTTTGAGATAGACGAAAGCATAAAGATTAAACATAAGGCCGTTGCCAAACGCATAACGGATATGATCGAAGGCGGTTCGCTTACGGGCTACGCCATGCTCGACGCGGCCATAGAGCTTGAACACGCCGAGCTAAATAGCCTCTTCACCTTTGTTACCGATAGCCTGAAAGAATCCTCACAAGAATTCGTCGACTTTCACGTGGAGATAGAAAAACATAAAAAGAGTATCGAACGCTTTGTTCGCTCGCGCCCTGAATACGAACTGCTCGCAAAGAAGATACCTACCATCCCAAAGGTCTGGAATGAAAAGATACTCATAGTCGATAAATCAGAGCCTTTTATAAAGTTAATGGAAGTTGTCCTCACTAAAGAAGGCATGGTCGACGGCACAGGCGACGGTAAGGAAGCACTTAGACGGATCCAGGAAGATTACTTCGACCTCATAATTACCGACATAAAGATAATGGGCATAGACGGAATGGAGCTATACAGAGAAGCCGTCAAGACGGACGCTGAGATAAAAGACCGCATGCTATTTCTATCGAGTACCAACAGTGATGAATGCATCGACTTCTTCAAGGACGAAGAGATAAGATACCTGGTAAAGCCGGCCTCAATTAAAGAGATTATAGGGCAGTCCATAGAGATACTGGAACAAAGAAGACACCTCAAAGAGTAACTACCCTCTCTCTTGCACACACAAAAAACAATTTGACATATCAAAGCCTAAGGTGTTACATATATATACTTAATCAATGGGGCTGTAGCTCAGCTGGGAGAGCGCAACACTGGCAGTGTTGAGGTCAGGGGTTCGAGCCCCCTCAGCTCCACCAATGAATATTAAAAGGGTTCTGCATTTAGCAGAGCCCTTTCTTTTTGTCGAACGTGTCCATAATGTGGCTATCTAAGATTTTGACGGCCTGTTTTTTTATGCCCCGGAGCCAGAGCGTAGCATTTACTTAAATAAAAGAAGGCCGCCCGAATATTACGGGCGGCCTTCTTTTTATATTCCCTCACCTGCTAAGATAATAGCAAGAAAGACAGGTTACGGCTTTCCGCCACAGACCGTAAGTACCGTTACGTCTGAGAGCGAGTTATCTGCAGGGTTGTTATCAGGGTCGCTGATAGTTGCCGTAGCTACCCAGTTGACGGTACCGCTGTCTCCTGTATCGGACGGTAGGTACGCGTAAGTGAAGGTCTCTGTTGCACCGACAGATACCGAGGTCTGCGGCCAGGTATAAAAGGCCTCTCCGTTATTATCGAGTGTCACCTCAATAAGAGTTGATCTATCACCTACATTCGAGACATCGACCAAGATATCTTCCGACCTCTTTGCGCATTCCTTCATGGTACCTGGCACAGTAAGGCTCGTTACGGCGACATCGTATACAGGACACACAAGGTCGCCCCCTCTACAGTCATTATCTATACCGTCACCGCATATCTCTGTAGCACCAGGGTTGACCAAAGGATCATTATCGTTACAGTCAAGGTCAGAGGTATACCCGTCACCGTCAACATCAGGGAACGACTCATCTATGACAAAAAGAAAGCCGTCCTCTAAGTCATTATAGGTGGAATCAAAGGAAGCTCCGGCCATCGGGAAGAAGAACGAGTACGTACTACCTGCAATATACGCTCCTCCATTTCCGTCTATGGCTATGTCCCTGCCAAAGTCATCCATTGAATCACCAAGGAAGGTCGAGTAGACAAAAGCACTACCGTCCGTGTTGATCTTACTGACAAAGGCATCAAACCCTCCCTGATAACCCATCAATTCGTTCTCTGCAGGAAAACACCCCGAGTCGGTCTTCCCTGTTAAATAAGCACTCCCCGTGGAGTTGACCGCTATGGCCTCAACGGAATCCTTAGCACATCCTCCCACATATGTCGAGTAGATGATCTGACTACCGGTAGAAGCCACCTTGGTAACGAACCCTTCACTGTTACCTCTTATATGAGTACTAATCGGCCAGGGATTACCTACCAGAGGAAAATCCCACGAACCGGTCTCGCCTGCGATATATATATTCTCCGAAGCGTCTATGGCAATACCGTTGGCAAAGTCAGGGGCCTCTCCACCAAGGTAAGAAGAGATGAGTAGGGAACTGCCGTCCGGTGATACCTTGGTGAAAAAACCCTGTTCCCAGTTAGGTGCGCTCAGGAACATAAATTCGATCTCATTGACCAGCGGGAAAGCCATAGACAGTGTCGCTCCTGCCACGTATGCGCTTCCCGATGAGTCCACGACAATATCACGCCCATCGTCAAAGTATTCTCCTCCGAGGAACGACGAGTATACAAGTCCCGTACCCGCAGGGTCTATCTTCGCCACAAAGGCATCGGTCGGCCCGAACAAGTCACTTTGAAATACCCCGGCGGTATGCGGGAAGTCAGGAGAGGCCGTCTCTCCCGTAACATAGGCATTCCCACCGGCGTCCAGCGCAAGCCCCGTAACACTATCGTCATACATTCCGCCAAGGTATGTGGAGTAATCGAGCGCCGTACCTGAAGCATTAAGCTTTAGGACGAACCCTGACGTATTACCTCCGGGATAAAAATCCTGTATGGCAGGAGATATGACCGGAAAGTCAAAGGAAGATGTATAGCCGGCAATGACGGCACTCCCATTACTGTCAACACTCAGCGCAAGGGCTTCATCGACTCCCGAACCACCGAAGTAGGCCGAGTAGAGCAAGTTCGAACCGGAAGGGTCGAACTTCGCCACATATGCACAGTCAAATGGAAGGCCGAAGACCTGTGCCGAGGGAAGGAAATCACCAAAGTTCGTATAACCCGCAACGTATATATTGCCGGTAGAGTCCACGGCTACGCTATTGGCCCTGTCGTCGGAGATTCCGCCGATATAGGTTGAATAGGAGAGTATAGGATCAATTACGAGCGGCAGGCTTACGTCATAGGCGGCCACCTCAAAGCCGTAGAGACCGCTCTTGTCATAGACCTTGAAGTTTCCGTCTACCTCCACCCTCTCGCCACCTATCTCCTGATATATGTAGGGTCTCTTCTGAACTATCGTGCCGTGCTTAAGTTCAACCTCAAGCTCGCCGTTCTCCTTGACGCTAAGGCTCTCTATCCCCTCATACGACAGCCTCGCTACAGTAGGATCTACGCCCGGAGCGACTATAAGGTCGTACTCAAGCTCTTCGTTATTACCGTAGAGCTTGACATCTATGCCGTCATAAGCGCCCTTGTAGACGACCGAATTATAAGTAGGCACCTCGGTGAGCCACTTCTCGGAGTCCTTGCCGCTGAAGAAGCTGACTTGGCCCTTTAGGAGCCCTTCGCCGCCAACGGAGACCGAAGAGGCACTGCTCATTCCATTGAATTTAAGTTTTATAAGCTCACTATTAGAGCCGTTCTTTAGAGAGACATACACGCCGTCTTCGGTAAAGAACATACCGTGGTCACTCGAGACCTCATAGAACTTCACCTTCTCGTCAATTTGACCTTGGTTCTCTATAAAGTAGAGCGGAACCTTCTTCTTTGAAAGGTCGTACGAAAGACCGACCTCTGCATCGCTCACCGCTTCTGCCAGACCTGCTAAGCCCAACATAAAGACGGTCACGATAAGAGCTAAAACTGTTGTAAACCTAATCCTGGCATTCATAACTCCTCCTTACTTAGTAAAGGTTAGTAAGATACTGCTGCCTATTAGTAGAACTAATATAACCACGCAACCGCAAGAATGTCAAGTATTAATTGATTTTCCCTTATTTACGCAATTGCGTAAGAATATTCTCTTAATTTACTGGATTTACGCCAAAAATCATCATAGAACAGTTTATAGTTGCCGTGACGTATCACGCCACGCTTTATTAAAGACCTAAGTGTCTGGTTTTAGGGATAAAAGACGATAGTCTGCTCAGCTGTAGCCCCTTTCCTCACCTCTTTTAACGAGAGTCGACTGTATAGAGCCCTTACCTCCTCCTTTTCCCTTGACAGGGTTGAAAAACCTGTGGTATCTTACGGGCATACATAACTCCGAGCCAACCCTCCTAAAGCCCTTTAAAAGGTCATGGAGAGCGGCCGACAGGGTCTGATTGGAAACGATCACGCCTCCCGCGATTGGAAAGGAGGACGCACGTAAACGACGGCTCTTATATTTTTATGGAGCGCGCCCATTACATTGTCGACCAACCTCTATCGCGGTTGGTCTTTTTTTATTTCAGCTACAGATTACTTCATACAAGAGGACAACACCAATGACCGACAACAACGCAATACTAACGGACAAATTCGGACGCGCCTTAAATTACCTTCGCGTATCGGTGACGGACAGGTGCAACCACCGGTGTTCGTACTGCACCTCCGGCAAAGAAGAGTATAGCCAAAAGGCACGCACGGACATTCTCAGCTACGACGAGATACGGCGTACCGTAACGCTCATGGCCAAACTCGGCATTACGAAGGTACGCCTCACAGGTGGTGAGCCACTCATAAGAAAAGACTTGGACCAACTAGTCACCATGATAAAGGATATCGGCACCATCGAAGACCTGACGATGACGACCAATGCCGCACTCTTAAAACCTATGGCACGGAAGCTCAAGGCCGCTGGCTTGGATAGAGTTAATATCAGCCTCGACACACTCAGAGAAGACCGCTTTAAAGATATCGTCGGAGCAAGAGGTGTAGTAACGGCAACGCTTAAAGATGTACTCGATGGAATCGAAGCCGCCATTGAGGCAGACTTGACACCTATAAAACTCAACGCCGTCATAATGCGCACCATCAACGACGACGAGCTTGGCGATATCATCGACTACGCAAGCGAACGTGGCGCGCGCCTACGCTTCATAGAGTGCATGCCCATGAGCGACAGCTCCGAGTGGAAGCGTCTTTACATGCCAATGGAAGAGGTATTAAAACTCCCGCAAATTACATCACGAGTCGACACGAGTGCCGTGGCGATAAAAGACCGCGCGGCGGCCTACACATTGCCGCTAAAGAACGGCAACGGTACGGTCGGCTTCGTTTCTCCTATGTCTAATCGTTTCTGCGATAGCTGTAATCGCCTGCGCCTCACCTCTGACGGAAGGCTTCGCGCATGCCTGCCATCGGATAAGGACGTGGACATAAGAGACGCACTCAGAACGAACGCTACAGAACAAGAACTAATAGAGCTTATAAGAAAAGCCGTACTCATGAAGCCGGAGGTCGGCGAATACAACTACGACGATGATTCACGAGGCAGGTCAATGCTTCAGATAGGAGGATAAAAATATGCAGCTCTCAGGACGCAACCAGCTCAAGGGTGAGATAGTAGAGATGAAGCTCGGCGACGTAGTCTCGGAGGTAGTCGTGCAGGTCGGTGAGAACCAGATTGCAGGTGTCATAACGACGACGAGTGTAGAGAACATGAAGCTAAAGGTCGGCGATAATATTACGGCACTAATTAAGGCAACGGAAGTTTCGTTCATAAAATGATGACAAAGAAACTGCGCATACTTATTTATATTATATCGTTCTTAGCTCTCTATAGCTTCACATCGCCGCCTGCCGTCGAGGCATCGGAGAATAGGGAAAAAGAAACGCTGACCATAGCCGTCTCTACGAACGCACTCGGTGCGTTGACGGAGATAGTGCGCCTATATGAAGACGCCCACGGCAGTAAGGTCGATATCGTCGCAGGCTCGAGCGGCAAGCTCTACGCACAGATAACACGCGGCGCGCCATTCGGGGTATTCTTTTCTGCGGACACGGAGCGCCCGATACTACTTAAGAATAAGGGCTTAACAAAACCCGGTTCGTTCTTCATATACGGCAAAGGCACGCTCGTCATATGGCAACGAAACGACGAGCCTAAGCTCGAAGGTGACGTAATAAAAAATACGCTTACATGTAGCGACACCCTGCGCATAGCAATAGCAAACCCTGAGACCGCCCCCTATGGTCGTGCGGCGATGGAGGTATTTAAGAATGCAGAGGTATTAGAAGATATAGAAGAGAAACTCGTCTACGGCGAGAGCGTTGGTCAAGCCCTTAGCTTTGCCTCCACAGGGAACGCAGAGGTAGCCGTCGTGGCACTGGCTTCCATAAAGAATCTCGATTACGGAACGTATGTCGAGGTAGACCGCTCGCTCTACTCGCCCATAATGCAAGGCGCCGTGACCATCAAAGGCGCGCCGAAGGAAGCCGACTACTTTGTGAATTTTATAAAGACATCTGAAGAAGTAAGAGCAATCCTCATCGACTACGGCTACTACGGCGAGAGCAAGGAATAGTTAGATGACGTTACCCATCATAGCTTTGGTACTTGGCCTCATCTTTCTGCTTTGGAGTGCCGATTACTTTATCGAAGGTGCGGCCGTTACGGCCTCGCACTTAGGCGTGCCGACACTCCTCATCGGTATCGTAATCGTCGGCTTCGGTACGTCCGCGCCTGAGATGGTCGTAAGTGCATTCTCTGCGCATCAGGGTAATCCGGGCTTAGCC
>DAOVKH010000012.1 GCA_030631875.1 Deltaproteobacteria bacterium
CTCCCACTTTTCGTGGAATGCGCATATGCCGAGGTGGAGCATATCCGGGTTGGTTATGAGAATGTTCGGCGGATTATTGCGTATCTTCTTACGTTTGTGCTGTGAGGTATCGCCGTCGTATATCTCGGCGGTTGGCTTAAGCGGGGTGTCCATAGCCGAGATAAACTCCCTAAGCCCTTTGAGTTGGTCTTGCTCCAACCCCTTGAGAGGGAATATATATAGCGCAGCAGAGGCGTTATCTATGAGTGCGTCTTCAAGGACGGGTATGTTATATATGAGGCTCTTTCCACTCGCCGTCGGGGTCATTACAACGGTGTTTTTGCCCTCTCTGATGAGATCTATGGCTAAGGCCTGGTGCGAGTAAAGCTTTACTATGCCAAGCGAGGTGAGGGCAGAGGTTGTCTCCTCCGATAGAGGCTCTTTTGTCTTTGAATATAGGGGGTTACGAGGTTTGATTACTTCATGGTGAGTAAGGTCCCGTATGTCGGTGCGCGCCTTAAGCTCCCTTATAAATGAGGCTATTGACGGTCTTTTTTCTGCTTTTATATTCTTTTTCGGCGACATGGGCGGCACTCTCTTAATTGATATAATGGTCTTTATAACATCCTGCATTTGGTTTGACAAGTATCATCTTAAAGGGTATCATTTAAATAGAGTTACGTCTCTCCCTTACGATGAATGAGGGAGATGAATGAAAGGAATAGTAATATATGTTGAGGTGTCATGGATGCAGTAAAGAGCTCCCCAAAGGGGGGCTTAAGTATGTCGTAGAGGTAAGAAGCTTTGCCGACTTCGACGGTTATATTGAAGATTACCCCGGAGACGTAGAGGAGGGTATAAACGACCTTCTCGATGTTATGGAGAGTATGGATACCGACGAGATAGAAGAAGACGTCTATGCCGAGCATACCTATTTGCTCTGTAAGCCGTGCAGGGATCGCTTTGCTAAGTACCCATTTCACTCATCTGACTTTACGGAACATAGAAGCGAGCATAAGGGCACACTGCATTAATCGGTCTTTCGCCGAAGTGTCTCTGTAGATTGCAGAGGCACAATTACCTGCCTGCTAAAAGCCTCTCTGCAAGTGAAGTAGCAAGCCCCGCAGTAATAACCTCTTTAGAAGATTTTTCTACAGGATACTCTACTCACTCGAAGAGTAATTCTCTATTTTCTTTGTCGTATATAAGTAAGGCCGCCCGCGTATCATGGTCGCGTGGTTGGCCAACACTCCCCGGGTTTACGAGCAGACGTTCGCCCTCTGCTATCACTACCTTGCCTTGAGTATCTTCAAATACGAGACCTCTTTGATTACTATATGCCCGTGCCTTGTGTGTGTGGCCAAAGAAGGCGACGGATATGGAATCTGGAATTTCTTCGAGTAAGAGTCGAGCGGCGGTCTCTGAGCGGATGTAACTATCTTCGTCATCGAGCCTTGCGTGAAAGGCTATGGTATCTTCGTCTATATCTAAGGTGAGTGGCAGGGAACTTAGGAAGGTTAAGTTATCTTTTGTGAGCGTCCTGCGTGTCCATTCTATGCTTGCCCTTGCCGCGGGGTTAAAGTTCCGTGCGGTCTTTAAGGCACAGGCTCTCGTCTCATGGTTTCCTGTCGTCGATATTATTCGGCGCTGTCGTATCAACTCAACGCACTCGTTTGGTCTTGCGTTATATCCGACTATATCACCGAGGCAGATAGTTCTGTCGATACTTATAGAATCTATGCGGCGAAGCACTGCCGTCAGAGCGTGGAGGTTTGAATGTATATCGGATATTATGGCGTAGCGCATGGGATGTGTCTCTCTTAAATAGAAAAAAGACTCGGTGAGGGAGTTCTTACCTTAGAGCGAATCGGGCAACATCATCAGACCTCCCGTGCTATCTCCGAGTGGAATGCGTGGGGGCAGGCCGTCTTCTCTCCCAAAGGGGACTTCCTCCGTGTCGAGTTGCAGGAAGTCGTCGTCTGGCATTGCCGAGCCGTTATCTACTGAGAATTCGGTCGGAGCCGTACCATTCTTAAATACCTCGAATATCGGTTCAAGGGTTCTTGGTGTGGCAAGGAGTCCTGTTTCAGAGTCTATCTTTACGAATTCAAGGCCTTCGGGTATTGGGAAGTTTTCAACGGGAAGATTCTTCAACGCACCTTCCATGAAGTCCACCCACATGGGGGAGGCCGCCCTGTAGCCGGTTTCGCTTGTGCCTAATGAACGCTCTTCGTCGTATCCTATCCATACGCCTGCGGCCAATTGAGGTGCAAAGCCCAGGAACCAAGCGTCGTTCAGGTTGTTAGTCGTGCCGGTCTTGCCGCCGACCGGTCTATTCAATCTCTTTGCCTTCCTGCCGGTACCATTCTGCACGACACCTTCGAGGAGGTTTGCGATGATGTAGGCCGTCTGCGGAGAGAGTGCCTGCTCTTGTACGAGTGTGCTCTCTTCGAGTACGTTGTCATATCTGTCGGTAACCTTCGTTATATATATCGGCTCTGTTCTAATGCCGCTGTTGGCTATAGCGCTATATGCACCGGTGAGTTCTTCGAGTGTTACGGCAGAGGCTCCGAGTGCCAAAGACAGATCCTTTGCCAGAGGGGCTGTTATGCCGAGCGCGCGCGCTGTCTTTACGGCCTTATTTATGCCGATGTCTTTTAGCACCTTTATGGATATTATGTTACGCGATTTTGTTATGCCGGTTCTGATGGTCGTAGGGCCGTTGAACTTTCGGTTATAGTTGCTTGGTTTCCACTGCCATGTTTCTTCTTCCGTCACGAATAAATCTTCATCGGTAGCCTCTTCATCGCCCGAAAGTTCTTCGTTGGTTATATCTATGGGGTTGCCGTCTTTATCGACTCTCCTTGTAATCTCTCTTATCTCTTCGAATATGAGTGGCGCGTCTATGACGATAGTTGCAGGGGTGTAGCCGCTATCTATAGCCGCCGAGTATATAATAGGCTTAAATGCTGAGCCGGGTTGACGTTTCGCCTGTACGGCTCTGTTGAATTGTGTCTTTCCGAATTTAGAGCCTCCTATCATCGCCTTGACCGCTCCGGTCGCAGGCTCCACTGCGAAGAGTGCCGCTTCGGCCAAAGGTTCCTGGTGTAGCTTAAGGGCTATAAGCGGTGTTGGTTTCTGCCGGTCTTTAGCTTTGTCGGAGTCCTCCTTAGCTATTACCTCAGGTATCGTCTTAACCTCGACCTCTATTACGTCGCCCACCTTAAAGGCGTTTATCGGTTTTATGCGCTTGGCACCTTTTGGGTCGTTTTCGGGGTTGTAGATTCTCGCTAAAGAAAAGTCTCTACTCTTCATAAAGCCGCGTTGAGTCCCTATATCAACGAGAACGGTCTTAGCGGAGCGCTTAACCTCTGTGACCACACCTCTGTATACCCCGCCTACCTCGAGCGGTTCTTTTAGAAGCTCCGCGTCGGTGACCCTTCTGTAGGCTTCGAGGGCTTCTTTTGTTTCGAGCTGTCCGATGGCACCTCTGTAGCCGCGTCTTGTGTCGTGGTCTTTAAGTCCCTTTGCGATAGCCTCATTCGCTGATTTCTGCATATCTATGTTGAGTGTCGTATATATCTTTAGCCCGCCTTTATATAGAAGGTTTTCGCCGTATTCTTCTTCAATATAACGCCTGACGTGCTCGGTAAAGTAAGGGGCAACCCATATGGTCTCTTGTTGCTTCTTTGGCTTGAGGACGAGTTCAGTCATGAGTGCTGAGGCGGCGACCTCTCTCGTGATATAACCTTCCTCTAACATACGGTTGATGACGAAGCCTTGGCGTCGTTCGGCCAATTGGCGGTTCTTGTACGGCGAGTAAGTACTCGGAGCCTTGGGAAGGCCGGCTAAGAGTGCCGATTCGGCGATATTCAAGTCCTCGACGTTCTTGCCGAAGTAATTTTCAGATGCGGCCTGTACACCGTAAGCACCGTTGCCGAAGTATATCTGGTTCAGGTATAGGTAGAGTATTTCTTCTTTGGATAGATGCTTTTCGAGTCTGTAGGCTAATATGGCCTCTTTTATCTTACGTGAGTAGGTTCTCTCCGATGAGAGGAAGACGTTCTTTGCCACCTGTTGGGTTATAGTAGACGCACCTTGTCTTGTGCTTCCGGCTTTCAAGTTCTTATAGATGGCTCTCATTATGCCGAGGTAGTCGATACCCTTGTGCTCGAAGAATTTGGTATCCTCTGCCGCCAGGAAGGCCTTTATCATATGATCGGGCATCTTTGAAAGCTCTACAAGGACTCTGCGCTCTATATAGAACTCGCCGATGACTTCGTCGGTATCGGAGTAGACCTTGGTTATGAGGCTCGGTCGATAGTCTACCAAGTTGGTTACGGCGGGCAGGCCGGTTGAAAAGTATATGTATGCGGCCACGCCCACTATGATAGGGGAGATGACGGCGACCAAAGCCACATACTTCAGGGTCTTCTTTTTCTTGGTCAAGTATTCGTATAGGTTCTTAATCGACATAATATATCATGGTAACAAAATCAACTGGCTTTGGCAAGTATTGGGCTTATAGCAAGAAAGTATAAGGGCATGACTACTTTGTTGTGGAGCAAGGTGCGCTCAGAGCGCGTCACTACTATTGAAAATCCCTTTAATCTACGGTAGATTATAATTATGGTTCGTTTAGATGACATACTCGATAAGGTCAGTGCTTATAATCCTTCCGCGGATCTGGAGATAATCAGGAGGGCGTATGTATTCTCGGCAAAGGTGCATGAGGGGCAAACCCGCCGTTCCGGGGAGCCTTATCTCAGCCACCCTATGGAGGTCGCAGAGATACTGACTCACTTTAAGATGGACGCCCCTGTCATAGCGACAGGTTTTCTGCACGATACCGTCGAGGATACTCACGCGACCATCAAAGAGATAAAGGACCTATTCGGTGAAGAGGTCTCCACTCTCGTAGACGGACTGACGAAGCTTGCCCGCATAAACTTCGATAGAAGAGAAGACCGAGAGGCCGAGAACTTCCGTAAGATGATACTGGCGATGGCCAAGGACATTCGTGTCATAGTCATAAAGCTTGCCGACAGGCTCCACAATATGAGAACGCTCGACGCTATGCCCGTCGAGAAGCGAGGCTCTATCGCGCGCGAGACACTCGACATCTACGCGCCGCTGGCCAATAGGCTCGGCATAGGTTGGCTAAAGACAGAGCTTGAAGATCTTTCTCTTAAGTATATCGACCCTGAAAAATACGCATGGCTCGGCGGACTTCTCGAAGAAAAGAAGGCAGATAAAGAGCAATACATAAAGAAGGTCAAGGATACGATTAAAGGTAAGCTAGAGGAGTATGGCGTAGAGGGTGAGGTCTCCGGAAGGTTAAAGAATATACACAGCATCTACGCTAAGATGAAGGAGAGAGACCTTGAGTTTGACGATATAAACGACATCCTTGCCTTCCGTATAATCGTCGAAGACCTAAACCAATGCTACCTCGCCATGGGGATGGTCCACTCCATTTGGAAGCCCGTCCCCGGACGCTTTAAGGATTATATAGCCATACCAAAGCCTAACTTCTATCAGGCCATACACACGACGGTCGTCGGCCCATACGGTGAACGCATGGAAGTTCAGATTAAGACCCGTGATATGCACATGGTCGCTGAGTATGGCATAGCGGCGCACTGGAAGTATAAAGAAGGCAAGCCCGTCGTCGATAAGAAACGTGACTCGAGCTTCGCCTGGATACGCCAGCTCCTCGAATGGCAAAGAGACCTTAAGGATTCCGATGAGTTCTTGGATACGCTGAAGGTTGACTTCTTCCCCGAAGAGGTCTTCTTATTTACGCCCGAAGGCGATATGAAGGTCTTGCCGGTAGGGGCTACACCCGTAGACTTTGCCTATAGCATCCATACCGACATAGGGCACAGGTGCATAGGTGTTAAGGTCAACGGTAAGAGAGGCTGGCTTGGCGAGAGGCTCCATAATGGTGATGTTGTTGAGGTATTAACCGACGAGGGGCACGCTCCGAGCAGAGATTGGCTTAAGTTTGTCGTTACATCGAGAGCAAAGGCGAGGATACGCCAGTGGATAAAGGGCGAGGAGCGTACGGAGAGCCTTAAGCTCGGAAGGAACATATGCGAAGAAGGCTTTATGCGCTACGCTGTGGACTTTGAAGCAACACTTAAGTCGGGTGAGATTGAGCGCGTTGCTATTGAGGACTTTTCGCTCGAGGGTGTTGATAGCCTCTTTACGCAGATAGGGTACGGTAAGATCTCGCCTCTGGGCTTTCTTAAAAAACTCTATCCCAAGAGGGACTTTGACGCGAAAGAGACCAAGAAGCCATCACGCTTCGGTAAGGTCTTTGGTAAATTTAAGAAGAAGAGCAGTGCTCGCAGTGCCACTGCAGGGACGGGCATCATCGTACGTGGCGTGGAGGAGAGGATGGTGCGCTTTGCTAAGTGCTGCGGGCCATTGCCGGGCGATAAGATTGTTGGCCTTATAACCCCCGGAGAGGGGCTGATCATACACCTGAAGCAATGCAAGAAGCTATTTGACGTAAACAGGGAGAGGCTCGTCGACATTCAGTGGGAGAAAGATATCATCACCTCCAGACCCGTTAATTTAGAGGTTACAAGCAAGGACGAAAAAGGTGTCTTGGCGGCTATGTGTAATGTTATAAAGGAAGCCGATGCCAATATTATAAGCCTCAAGATAGATAGCGCGATAGGAAATAAGGCCGTCTGCAGATTTGTAGTGGAGGTCATGAACATTACACATCTAAAGAAAATAACCGAATCCTTAGAGTCGATTAAGGATGTATTGAAGGTTAAGAGGGTTGCCGATAGCGTGGAAGTTGTCGGTAAGGAAAAGCCTTAAGTAGAGAGGAAGGGGGTTTTTTATTATGGTAAAGCAAGTTGTTCGTACAGATAACGCGCCCGCGGCCATAGGGCCTTATTCGCAGGCCGTCATATCAAATGGCATGGTCTTCGTATCGGGGCAGATTGCGCTCGACGCGTCTTCGGGTGAGGTCGTAGGCGACACCCTCGATATACAGACGAGAAGGGTGCTGGATAACTTGAAGGCCGTAGTAGAGGCCGCAGGCTCTTCTATGGATAAGGTCATTAAGACGACCGTCTATATGACCGACCTCTCAGCCTTCAATGAGTTGAACGGTATATACGCCGAGTATTTTTTTAATGAACCGTATCCGGCAAGAGCCACGGTAGAGGTAAGTGCCTTACCCAAGGATGTCCTTGTGGAGATAGACGCGGTAGCGAGTATCTGATTTAAGATTATAAAGACGTACAAAAAGCCCTGCAGGCTAAGCCTGCAGGGCTTTGGTTTGTTGAGAATGTAAGTCTCGTTACGCCGCTGCCGTTTTTGTAATTGCTCCGGAGCGTATGCAACGTGAGCATACGTTTGCCGTTACGTTGATCGTGCCCTTCTTTATCTTTATCTTCTGAAGGTTCGGCTTCCAGCGCCTGCGAGTTTTATTGTGCGCGTGGCTTACGTTGTTACCCGTTACAGGGCCCTTACTACATACATCACATTTTGCCGCCATCTTAAGCTCCTTTTATTCTATTACTGCAAGTCTTTTTGGTTCAAGTCTAATCTGATATTTTTACCATAACGGTCTCTTTATTGCAAGTAAAATACGTCTTTTAGGCAAAAAACTTAAATATCTGTGCTATGGCCCGGAGCCATCAGGCGCACCTCAATCGAGCTGTCTTCGAGCTTCGCCTCGAACTCCATGGGGTCTTGTTCTATTAATTCGAATGTATCGTAGTGCATGGGAATCACCACCCTGGGCTTGATTAATCGTGTGGCCTTTACGGCGTCCGCTATGCCCATTGTGAAGTTATCTCCTATTGGCAGGAGCGCGCAATCTACAGGGGCTATGAGTTTCATGTCCGAGTATAGAGCGGTGTCGCCTGCGTGGTAAACACTCACTCTGTCCATCGTCACTACGAAGCCGCAGGGGCTTCCGACGGCTCCTGTGTCTGTAGTCGATCCGTGAAAGGCTATAGTTAGCTTGACGTGGCCGAATGGGAATGTGAAGCCTCCGCCGATGTGCATGGGATGTCCTTTTGCACCCTTTTCCATGCAGTAGTTGACAAGCTCAAATGGCGCGATTATCGGCACGTCGTTGGCTATGGCTATCTCGACGGCGTCGCCCAAGTGGTCGGCGTGTCCGTGGGTTACGAGAACGGCATCGACCTTAACGTCCGATGGTTTTATCTTGGCCTGCGGATTGCCGGTCAGGAATGGGTCGATTATGACGGCCTTGCCGTTTGACTCAAGGGTAAAGCATGAATGTCCGTTAAATGTAATCTTCATTTCTATATACTCCTTTTAGATTGTTTAAGATAGGTAACGTAAAGATTTGATTATTAGTTCGGCTCATCTGCTACCCGTAGATGTTCTATTCAGAAAGATGTGAGTAGGGGTTACCGTGTAAGTTTAAGCTTGGCACTCCAATCTATTATAAAGCCAGGGACTGTCATTAAGTCGCCCGATTTTATATCTACAATAATTCCTCTTCTCGAGCCTTCATATCCAGTAGAAAAAGCAATAAATTCTCCATAAGGTGACCATACTGGGGCGAAATGATATAGTTTCTTTTTGTCTTCGTATATTTTTTTAACATTACTGCCATCTGAATTCATCATATAGATTCTTGAAAGATACGATACGTTATTATCTGTTGCCTGAAAAGCCCACTTCGTCATATCGGGTGATAAAGCAAGGTTGGCGAAATTTGAAAGATTGACTGGTAGTGAAGTTTCTCGTATTTGTTGCCCCTCCATATTGAATGTTAACATACTCTTACTGTCAGTGGAAATGGCAAGAAAAACCAACTTTGTATCGTTCAGCCAACGAATAGAATGAAATTGATTTGGGAAAGGTTTGCCTTTTACAATAAGTCTTATTTGTTTTGTTTTAAGATTATAAACTTCAATAGACCTACCGATTTTTCCTAAAGAAACTTCTCTTTGAGAAATGAATGCAATTAAATTGCCCGAAGGGGAGTAGCGTGCGCCGGCACCTTTGAATAACCGTAGTGATTTTTTAATAGAAAGAGAATGCTCGTATGTATAACCATCGTTGCGGTTGAACCAGAGGATATGTTGCCCATCTGAAGACAAGTCTCCCGTAGGTATTTGCTTGCCGGTAATTAAAAGACGCGGTTCCCAATTGGATTTATTCGACATGTGCCATAATTGTTTCTCGGCAATTTCAGCGCTCTCGCCGTTATCGTCTTTATAAAATGTTTTGGAAAAAATTATCGTTGAATCAGGAAGAGTTAACTCGGCAATTGAATCGGTTGTTATAAGAATGGAAAATAAGACTACCATTATGTGAAGTATAATTTTTTTCATCCTTTAATCTCCCTTTATTTGTTCCTTGGTTAGATTATACTAATCTAACCCATATGTCGCTATGCCCGCCTCTTTAAGCATCGCCGTTGTTACGCCAACCCCCGAAACCTTCTTACCGTCCTTGCTGACGGCATTAACGCCACAGCTCGGACTGCCTTCTTTGAGTAGGGCGACTTTAACGCCCTTGGCCTCTGCGGCCTTGAGTACTTTCTTGGCACCTCTTAGAAACTCAGCGGTAACGTCCGTGCCAGCCTCATCAATTACCTGAACTTGACCTTTAAGTACGTCGATGCCGTCGCCCGTAGTTGAGTTTATCTCTGCTTTATTGCGAGGTGTCGGTAGGCCGCCCAACTCTTCGGGACACATTGGCAAGGGAGTTCTGCCCTTAAGCAGGTCTTCCACAGTAGCACTCCTTGCATCCTTGCCGTCGTACCTGCAATTGATGCCAAGGAGGCAGGCACTTACGATTACGCTTTCTTTAATATCTTCCGTGCTCACCCCTTAACGGGCGGGTTTGTGAGAGACACTTCCGCGTCAACCTTAGAGTCATTAATCATTACCTGCTGGCCTTTGACTGTAACTCGGCCTTCTACTATGAGCCTTACGGCCTCAGGGTATATGCGGTGTTCTTCTTTTAGTATGCGTATGGAGAGTTCCCTTACTGTGTCGTTATTTAATACGGGTACGACAGCCTGAATTATAATCGGCCCTGTGTCTACGCCCGTATCGATAAAGTGTACGGTGCACCCGGAGAAGCGGACACCGGCCTTTAGGGCGGCCTCCTGTACGTCGAGTCCGGGGAAGCTCGGTAATAGCGAAGGGTGGATGTTTATTATCTTCAAAGGAAATGCTTCTATGATGACGGGGCTGAGTATACGCATGAAGCCTGCCAGCACTACAAGCTCTACGCCGTAGCCCTTGAGTACCCGTATGACTTCTCTGTCGTACTCTTCTCGAACGGGGTAGTCGGCCTTTGTGATTACTTCCGTAGGTATCTTGTGTTCCTTTGCACGCGCGAGCGCACCGGCATCTACCTGATCGCTTATGACGACGGCTACCTTGCAGAGAATACGTCCGGACTCTACTTCGTCTATTATGGCCTGCAGATTGGAGCCTCCGCCGGAGGCGAGTACGGCTATAGTGTTACCTGACATGAGTCTATCCCTTGGGGGTTTATAGGAACTCTACAGAGCGCTTCTTTGAAGTCTTCTTTGTGATTGTACCAATGACGAATGGCTTGGTATCCAAGCTCTTTAGCTTCTTTATAGCGGCCGCGGCATCTTTCTTGCGGACTACGACGACCATGCCTATGCCGTAATTAAATGTACGGAGCATCTCGCTCTGCTCTACACCTGCCTCGTTCTCAATTAGCTTAAATACCGGTGGCACGGGCCATGAGCCTAACTCAATGCTCGCCGCCACACCCTTCGGTAAGATCCTTGGCAGGTTTTCTGTGAGGCCGCCGCCTGTAATGTGTGCAAGCCCTAAGACCTTTGTTGTCTTCATTAGTTTAAGGAGTGCGTTAACGTATATCTTCGTAGGTGCGAGGAGTTCGTTCTCAAGTGTTCTTCTAAGCCCTTTAGGCTTATCCTTCAATTTGAGCTTCAGCTTATCGAAGAAGACCTTCCTTGCCAGTGAGTAGCCGTTACTGTGCAGGCCATTCGAGGCGAGTCCTATGATGGTATCGCCGGCCTTGATATTCTTGCCGTCTATCATCTTGGATTTGTCCACTACGCCGACGGAGAAGCCCGCTAAGTCGTATTCGCCTTGCTTGTATAGCCCCGGCATCTCGGCCGTCTCTCCGCCTATTAGGGCGCACCCTGAGTCCTTACAGCCTTTGGCGATACCTGAGATTACCTTTGCGGCCTTCTTTGCCGTGAGTTTGCTCGTTGCGAAGTAATCGAGGAAGAACAGCGGCTCGGCGCCGACTGTAATAATATCATTGACGCACATGGCAACGAGGTCTATGCCGATGGTATTGTGTCTATCTGCCATGAAGGCGACCTTAAGCTTAGTGCCGACGCCGTCAGTCGATGAGACGAGTACAGGGTCTTTCATTCCCTTGAATTTACCTGAGAAGGAGGCGCCAAAGCCTCCGATACCTGTCAGTACGCCACTTCGGGCGGTCGACCTCGCGAGAGGTTTTATCATATCGACGAGGCGTTCGCCTTCGTTTATATCCACACCTGAGTCTTTGTAAGTCAGTCTTTTCATAGAGATAAGAATAATCCAAAGCACCCCTTAAAGTCAATTGAATAGTAGTAGTCGTCCTATCTTTTACTTAAGAAGTCTTCGAGATTAACTTGCCGTGGAATATGTGAATAATTATTTGTGCAGGCGCACTAATAATAGTGCATAAATGTAAGGCTTTAGGATGGGATGGCAGAGGTGGCTTTAGCTAACTCTTTAGAATCGTTCCTGTTTTTATTTTTCTTTCTTCTTGGCATGCATGTTGCATTATTTAACTATATCTACCAGTAATGTTTCGCTTAGATGTGGTCTAATCTTTAACGGTCAGAGAGGAGAGGGTAATGGATATCACGGAAGTTAGTGTATTGCCTGTAGATGGAGACGAGAGACTAAAGGCCTACGTCAGTATTAAGTTGGCCGGTTGTTTTATGGTGAGGGATATGAAGATAATCAAAGGTAATGCCGGATACTTTGTGGCAATGCCCGCAAAGAGGATGAAGGACGGCACATATAAAGATATATTCCATCCGCTCGATAAGCCTACGAGACAGGTGATGGAGGGTAAGATTATGAATGAGTACCTATCGATGCTTCGCAGTAGATGTGAAGGGTCGGTCTCAGCGCCTATGCCACAAAGTCTCTACGAGGCTACGGCCTGATATAATTAAATAAAATGATGTATCCTCCCAAATGCCCTGGGTCTTCATAGTTTTTTATGTAAGGCTCCGGGTTTTCTGTTTTTATATCCTGCTGATATATATATAACGTAGTACCCTTTCTCTGGACTTAGCCCCTTAAAGTTGTTAGAGTTACTATGGTTTTCTAAGTATCTTTATATAGTTAAAAAGGGGGTAAGAAGTGAAGGGTATAATACTTGCCGGAGGGCTTGGTTCAAGGCTCAATCCGCTCACAAAGGTTACTAATAAGCATCTGCTCCCGGTCTACGACGAGCCGATGATATACTATCCCATACGATGCCTCGTCAATGCCGGAGTAACCGATATTATGGTCGTTACAGGCGGCAATAATGCCGGAGATTTTCTGAAGCTCCTCGGCAATGGCAAGGACTTTGGGCTTAAGCACCTTAACTACACCTATCAGGTCGGGGAGGGTGGCATAGCCGAGGCACTGGGGCTTTGCGAGCACTTTGCGGATGACGAGGATATTTGCGTCGTTCTTGGCGATAATATAATAGAGAATAATATAAAAGACTCGGTAGACGCATTCCGAGCCCAAGGCGGCGGGGCAAAGATTATACTCAAGGCCGTCGAAGACCCGGAGCGTTTCGGAGTGCCTACGATAGAGGGCGAAAAGATATTAAAGATAGAGGAAAAACCCGATAAGCCCGCCTCTAACTACGCCGTCATAGGCATCTATATGTATGACCATACGGTCTTCGATATAATTAAAACACTTAAACCCTCGGGCAGGGGCGAGCTTGAGATAACCGACGTAAATAATGCCTATATAGAGCGCGGTAACCTCACTTGGGGTGAGCTCGAAGGCTGGTGGACAGATGCCGGAACCTTTGAATCCCTTCTGCACGCCAATAAACTTGTCGCTGATACCGGCGCTAATAATACATAAGGATTAGATATGAAGATATTGTTAATAGGCGCCGGCGGTATGCTTGGCCATGATGTTGCGGCTTTGCTTGAATCAAAGTGCGACTTAACGCTTTCCTCTATAGACTATATAGATATAACCGATGAGGCGAAGGTCATAGAGGTTCTAAAGCGTGAGGAGTGGGACGTTGTCGTAAACACCGCCGCTTATACGAATGTCGATGGTGCGGAGACCAATGAAGCCATGGCCTTTGAAGTCAATGGCGAGGGGGCAGGAAACCTTGCGCGCGCCTGTAATGCCATAGGTGCAAAGCTCATCCATATATCTACGGATTTTGTATTCGATGGTGCTTCGAGTATTCCATATACGGAGAGTTCTCAGCCCGCACCACTCAGTGTCTATGGAGGCTCGAAGCTCGCAGGCGAAGAGGCTGTAATGCGAGAGGATGGCGATTATATAATAATAAGAACGTCGTGGCTCTACGGTGTAGGGGGCGATAACTTTCCCGATAAGATAATCTCCCTGGCGCGCGACAGAAATATACTTAGTATCATATTCGACCAAGTCGGTACACCTACGCATACTCTGGATCTGGCCGAGGCCGTCTGGAATCTCATAGATTCTAAGGCCGACTCAGGTATATATAACTTCTCAAATGAAGGTGTAGCAAGCTGGTATGACTTTGCCTACCTTGCAGTAGAGCTTGCTCGTAAAGAGGGTATCGTGCTTAAGCTCGATACTCTGAGGCCGATACGCACAGAGGAGTACCCGACAGCTGCCAAGAGGCCTGCCTTTTCGGTACTTGATAAGGCAAAGTATAAGAGAGCTACAGGGGCGGCCATCGCGCACTGGACAAAGTCACTTGGCGCATATATGAAAGAACGTTGGACGACGAAGGAGAAGCCTTAAGGTGAGCGCAGAAGATATAACGATAGATGGCGTTGTGGTAAAAGAATTGGTCTTATATAAAGACGAGCGAGGGTGGTTGACCGAACTCTTCAGGGACGACGAGATTGACGGAGCTGTAAGGCCCGCGATGAGCTACGTCTCGATGACCGAGGCGGGTGTTGCTAGAGGGCCGCATGAGCATAAAGACCAGACAGATTACTTTTGCTTTGTCGGGCCTTCGACCTTCAGAATCTACCTTTGGGATAATAGGGGGGATAACAGGGGAGACTCTAAAAATAAGATGGTCTTTGAGGGCGGCTCAGAGAGGCCGTTGATGGTCATAGTCCCGCCGGGTGTGGTGCATGCCTATAAGAACGTAGGGCAGGGGCAAGGGCTTGTCTTTAACGCACCCAATAGGTTGTTCATGGGCGAGGGTAAGAGCGAGGCCGTAGACGAAATACGCCACGAAGATAAGGTCGATACGCAATTTAAACTCGACTAAGTAGGTAAGAAAGAAGGCTTTGATTTGAAGATACTGATAACAGGCGGGGCAGGGTTTATTGGTTCTAACCTCGTAGCTCATATGGTCAGGAAGTACCCGGACTATACTATCGTAAACTTTGATAAGTTGACCTACGCCGGAAACTTAGAGAGCCTTAAGTCTGTAGAAGGGGCCAAGAATTACCACTTCGTTAAGGCCGACATCTGCGACAAGGCCGCCGTAGCCA
>DAOVKH010000013.1 GCA_030631875.1 Deltaproteobacteria bacterium
ATTCACCCTGTACTTACCTTAGTATTAAATATACCCGTAAATTTTATATATGGCAAGCCCTGCGTACTCCCAAAGGACTTCTCTTAATAGTACCATCCTTTCGAGGGCACTATCCCTAAATGGCGTATGGTCTGCAACAGGGGCGGCCTTACATGAAAGGCCAAGCTTCCGTGCCACACGCGTCACTCGATACATGTGCGTCGGCGAAGTAACGAGCATGCAACTCTTAAGAGCTCTATCCTCCATAAACTTTTGCGCAAAGAGTACATTCGAGTAAGTGTGCGTAGAGTCTTTATCTAAATGTAACGCCGCCTTATTGAGTCCAAGCCTTACGGCTGCGTCATACATTATCGCCGACTCGGTTACGTCTATGGCAGAGGAGTCCTCTGAACGGCTAAGCGTATGGGCAAGCTTTGAGGTAACGTCTGTAATCGAGCCGCCTATGAAGACCAGCTCTCGACCAAGGTCGTCTCTATGCAAGAGCATGCCACGGATAAATCGCTCACTTGAGCTTTTGCCGAGCACACCGTTCGGATACGCTCCACCGCCAAGGACGAATACAACATCGACCTTCTCTATAAAAGCGGCTTCAACGATAAGCGGGCGTGCCAAGAGGTTACTCAAAGGTGTATAGGCGACCACGCCCAAGAATATTATAAAGGCAACAGAGAAGCGCACGCCCCATCGTCTAACCCTATGCCAAACCTTAATTAGCAATTCGCGGTAGGTCTTCATCTTAAGCTCCTAAGATCTCCGCTTCTAAGCGTTACGCGCACCGAGTCAAAGTACTCCAATATCTCTATCGCGAGTTTCCTGCCGCATCCAAGTAGGTCTCTAAAGTCAGCGGCTTTTATTCTTTCATTACGCCCCAGATAATCGACGAGCTTTTCCTTTGCGTCTATCACGCCGCCTGCCGACATATAGAGGCCTTCTTTTATGCGCACCACCGTGGCACGCTCCGTCATATTACGAAGCACACGCTTTAACTCAACCACACTCGCTAAGTTTTCTTTTATAATATCATCTAACTTCAGAGCCAAAGCCCCCTCGCCGAATAGCTTTAGTATAGAATCCTCCAAGACCTTATCTGCTCCTACAGAAGCTGGCTTATGGCCTGAGATTAAATACGTAGCCGAGCTACGTTCAATACTACTTGCCTTGGAATCCACGAGCCTCTTCAACAACCCCTCTCGAAGAAGTATCGGCAAGTGCCTGCTAACCGTCTTATCTAAAGAACTACCCTCTAATATCTTTGCCAAGAGAGCACTCTCCGTTAGGCCAAGCTCCGCTGGGTTCTCCTTGTGGTATCTCTTGAGTGTATCTATGACGCGGAGCTCTGCCTCCTTAAGCATGGAACGAGCCGCTACATATTCATTTATAAGAGTATAAGACGCCCCTTCGCCAACTAAGTATTCTTCTAACTCGGAGATAGAAATATTTAAGACAAAAGCAACTATCTTTAATTTTATGATACGTCTTTTTAAGAGAAGCACATCAAGGAGTCTTTCGATGCTATCTTTAATATCGGTCTTAGTGTTACTCAGAGCCAATGCCTTAAAGTCAACCTCGGAGAGCTTCAGGGCAGAGGCTCTATCGCCTGCGATATAAGGCAATAGCACACGTCCGCCTGCTATGGTTCTATTCACAGAAGGGTCTCTCAATATAAACCTGTCGCCACGCATGACAAGCAGAGGCGACTTTAAGTATATGCGCCCGTAACCACGCTCGCCGCCTGCGAGTGACGTTACGCCGCTTAAGCGTACGTTCGAGACCAAGACCTCGCTCGTCATGTGATATAATTTAAGCGAGCGGCCGCTCTTGAGTTTATCTTTATTTGATTTAAGCGACTCAAAGGCGCAATCAAAGCTCAGCGAACCTTTGAAGGAATCAAAGGAAGGCGAAGTAAGCATCTCTCCCCGCTTAAGCTCACCCTTGTCAAGACCCGATAGGTTTATGGCCGCGCGCGAGCCCATGGATACCATCTCGACCTTATCGTGGTGGCTCTCTATGCCTCTTACGCGAAAGGACTTTCCCGATGGGTACGATAAGACCTCATCGCCCTCTTTAACGCTTCCGGAGAAGATTGTTCCAGTAACGACAGTACCGAAGCCCTTTACGGAGAAAGACCTGTCAATGGGAAGCCTAAAAGCGTTCGCATCTCGGCGGGCGTGAGTCAGAGTTTTTTCCTCGGCACTTAGCCTCTCAGCTACCGCATCTTTTATAAGAGAACGAAGCTCGTCTACCCCCTCAGTGCCTTCGCCGTTATGGGTTGACACACCTATTACCGAAGCCCCTTCAAGGGACGTTCCTAAGAGCAACCCTGATACCTCTCGCCCTACCTCGGCCACACGCTCCTTAGCGACCAAATCCGACTTAGTTACGACGACTATCCCTTTGGTTATACCGAGAAGGTTTATTATATCGAGATGTTCTATCGTCTGCGGCATAACGCCGTCATCGGCGGCAACACACAGGAGTGCTATATCTATGCCGGTGGCTCCGGCAAGCATATTGCGTATAAAGCGGTCGTGCCCCGGAACGTCTACCACCGCTACGTGGCCGACCTCGCCGCCAAGCTCCATCCATGCAAAGCCCAAGTCTATTGAGACCCCTCGCTTCTTTTCTTCGGCTAAGGAGTCCGTATCAACCCCTGTCAACGCCCTTACGAGAGAGGTCTTTCCGTGGTCGATATGTCCGCATGTGCCGAGGACGACAGCTCTTTTATTCTTTGATTCTACAGTAGCCATAGCAGACTAAGACTATAGCACGAAAAGCACGGGCAAATAAAGACCTCGCGCGCCTATTTGGGTAGGTGTGGATATTGTTTACTTAAGGCTAATCTTTTGGTATCATTAAGGAATCTATACAAATCAGAGTCTGCCTGCAAGAAAAAAGTCGCTGATTTGGTTACCTGAGAATCTTCACATAATAAAGAACTTAATACTCTTTACAGGTCTCTAAGACCTACTTCGCTTAGGAGTCTATAAAAGCTTGCGGATAAATGTAGCCGAGACAAAGATACTCAAGAGAGTCCTTCAACGTGAACGTAAGAAAAACTTCGTATACGATGAGAGAGACTTAAGCGATATATTCAGGGGCATACTGAAGAGCGCCAATGAGTTCGTACCCTCTGAGTCGGGTTCTATCTTCATTGATGAGCCTATGCTCGGAAAGAAGAGTGCAAAGCCCGGCAAGCTCTACTTCGTAGCCTGCTACGGCAAGGGCTCTGCCAAACTCACAGGCAATAACATACCCGCAGGTACCGGCATAGTCGGAAAGACCTACACCGGCGGCAAACCCTATATAAGCAAAAATGTCGACACCGACAAGAACTTCTATCAAGCGATAGACAAGAAGACTAAGTTCCATACGCAATCAATAATCTGCGTACCCATAGAAATACGAGGAACCGTCATAGGCGTACTTGAGCTTATAAACAGACTCGACAGAATAAATTACGACAAGAAAGACCTTAAGCTCTTAAAGATATTTGCCAGCTACACATCTACCCTCATACAGAACGCACTCGACGCAAAGCGCTTCGGAGAGTTGTCGATAAAGGACAACCTGACGGGGCTCTATAACGATCGCTTCTTCTACGAATCGCTGACAAAGGCCGTACGCAGTGCTATAAGGAACTCTACGGACGTGAGTATTGCCTTCCTTGACTTGGATCACTTCAAGCAGGTCAATGATATGCACGGGCATCTGGCAGGAAGTCAACTCTTAACAGAACTCGGAGCACAGATCTTGGCCCTCACAGGCAAAAACAAGTCACTCATACCGGTGCGCTACGGCGGAGACGAATTTGTCGTAATACTTGCCGGCAAGGGCGTAAGAGAGGCTAAGGAATTAGCGGAGGTCTTGAGAAAGACCATAGAAGACCACACATACCTCGCCAAGAGAGTGCCCGGAGTAATCGACGCACTCCATATAAAAGATCTTATAACAGGTAGCTTCGGCGTGGCATCTCTAAAGACTAATATAAAGAAGGGTACGGGTGTGACGGACGCCAGAGAGGCACTCATTAAGGCGGCAGATAACGCGATGTATATCTCTAAAGAAGCCGGACGCAATACCGTAACAATAGCCAAGGGCTTCTTTGACTTTAAGGCAAAGAAGGTCAAGTAGGACTAAGTCGGCTTAATTAAAGCTCGCCTGCTCAACCCCACCCTCCCCCATCGAATTAATATCCAGTAACTTCTACGAATAAAACTTCTTTATGGTAGCAACTACGTACTCTATTTCTTTTACGGTAAGCTCCGGGTATATGGGCAGAGCCAAGGTCTCACGCGCGGCACCCTCTGATACAGGGAAAGAACCCTTCTTATAGCCCCAGTCCTTGAAGCAGGCCTGAAGGTGAAGCGGCACGGGATAGTATATGTCCGAGCCAACACCGTTCTTGGCGAGGTAGTCCTTAAGTGCGTCACGCTTCTTAGCACGTATTACATATTGGTTATATACGTGTCCGCAATCTGAATCTTCAACCGGCGGCGTTACCTTTTCGAGTAGCCCCTCTGCCTTAAATAACTTTGCGTAGAGTGCCGCGTTCTTCTTTCTTGCGCGGCTCCACTTATCTAACTTCTTTAGTTTTATCCTCAAGACAACGGCTTGAATCTCATCGAGCCTGCCGTTCATGCCGACCAAGTCATGGTAGTATCGGCGACTACTTCCGTGGACTCTGAGCATTGAAAGTTTTTTAGCTAAAGCTTTGTTGTTTGTCGTGACCATCCCGGCATCACCAAAGCCGCCCAAGTTCTTAGTCGGATAGAAAGAAAAGCATCCTATCGTTCCTAGCGAACCCGCACCCTTTGACTTATATGTAGCGCCTATGGCCTGCGCGGCGTCTTCTATGACCTTAACACCATACTTGCGTGCGAGAGCGTTTATCTTCGTCATATCGGCCGCCTGCCCGTAGAGATGTACCGGCATTATAGCCTTTATGCGCCGACGCTTCTTATCACGCTCCAAGGCACCCTCTATGGCATCGACATCTATATTATAGGTTACAGGGTCTATATCAACGAATACCGCCTTGGCTCCGACGAGAGCTATGGAGCCTGCCGTCGAAAAGAAGGTATAGGGTGTCGTTATAACCTCGTCGCCCTTGCCTATCCCTAAAGCCATCAACGCTATCGTTATAGCATCCGAACCGGAAGATACGCCTATGGCGTACTTGGCTCCTGTGTACTTTGCGATCTCCTCTTCGAGCCCTTTTACGTGCTTACCGAGGACGAACCACTGAGACTTGCACACCTTAGCAATCTCTCTTAAGACTTCCTTTTCTATAGTTGCGTACTGCTTTGAAAGATCCAGCATATTTACCTTCAAGTAGCATACCCCCCTTATTTAAATAAAAAAATAAACCGGCCTTATATAAAGAACAGTTTTAACCTCGAACTAACGCACCTCTAATGACGTTACGCGCGTATCGACTTAATTATTCTCGCTTGCGATGTTATCTAATATACCGTTTACGAATGGCACTGAGTCCTCACTGCCGAAACGCCTGACCAGCTCCAGTGCCTCATCTATGGCGACCTTATATGGAACGTCTTTATTATCACAAAAAATAAGTTCGAAGGCGGCGAGCCTCAATATGCTTCGCTCCACCACACCCATTCTATCTATTGTCCAGTTCTTTGAAGCCGCCGCTATGGCGGCGTCTATCTCCTCGGACTTCTCTATAGTACCTTTAAGGAGATGCTCGGCGTAATTCATCGTTACCTCGTCGAGGGCAAGCTCCGAGCATATTACCTTGAGAGCTTCACCATAAGCACCGTCTTTTGAGCCACCGCCGACAAGGTCTAATTGATACATAACCTGCAGTGCGGCCTGCCTTGATCTTGATCTAAAGTTAGTCTCTTCCATCACAGGTTAATCACTTTTATGAGACACCCTTAATGAGGTTTGCCATCTCTATGGCGGTCAACGCGGCTTCGGTTCCCTTATTGCCGCTCTTGGCACCGGCTCTGTCTATGGCCTGCTCCAATGTATCGGAGGTTATTACTCCGAGTGCTACCGGCACGCCGCTATCGAGTGCTACGCGTGCGATACCCTTCGTTGCCTCCGATGCGACAAAATCAAAGTGCGGAGTAGAGCCTCTTATAACGGCACCAACGCATATTATAGCGTCATACTTCTTCGTGCCTGCGAGCTTCTTGCATACGACCGGCATCTCAAATGTACCGGGGACTTTCACTACGTCTATCTTCGCTTCATCGGCGCCACTCCTTACGAGCGTATCTATAGCACCGCTCAATAGCCTCTCGCCTATGAAATCATTAAAGCGACTGACGACTATCGCCATCTTCAAACCCTTTGCCGAAAGATTACCTTCTATAATCCTTGCCATAACTCTCCCTCCTTTAGCTTCCATTAGCTTCTAATTTAAGTTAACTCAATCCTTATCACTATCTTCGCCAACCACTGCATCTAAGTTGGTGAAGATGTGTCCCATCTTTTCTTTCTTAGTTCTCAGGTAGTGAATATTATTTTTAGTCGGCTTCATCTCTATGGAGACTCTCTCCACAACGTCAAGGCCGAAACCCTCCAGACCTTTTATCTTCTTCGGGTTATTTGTCATAAGGCGCATGCGCGTTACTCCTAAGTCGAGGAGTATCTGCGCCCCTATGCCGTAGTCGCGAAGGTCGGCCTTAAAGCCGAGCTTTTCATTTGCCTCTACTGTATCGAGGCCTTCGTCCTGAAGTTTATATGCCTTAAGCTTATTGGCGATACCTATGCCTCTGCCCTCCTGGTGCATATAGAGGAGTATGCCTCTGCCTTCTTCGCCTATCATCTTCATTGCACCCTCTAACTGCTCGCCGCAGTCGCACCTGACCGAGCCGAATACGTCGCCCGTCAAGCACTCTGAGTGTACCCTTACGAGCACAGGCTCGTCGGTCGTTACGTCGCCCTTGACGAGTGCTAAGTGTTCGTGCGTATCAACGTCATTTTCATAGGCAATGGCCGTAAAGTCTCCGGCAAACTTCGTAGGAACATTTGCCTCTGCCATACGCCTGACAAGGCGATCTTTCTTAAGCCTATACTCTATAATATCGGCAACACTGACTATGCTTATACCAAACTTCTTTGAGAACTTTTCCAGATCCGGCATACGTGCCATAGAGCCGTCTTCGTTCATTATCTCGCATATTATACCGGCCGACTTTAACCCCGCCAGACGAGAGAGATCGACTGAACCTTCGGTTTGTCCTGTCCTGACGAGCACTCCGCCGTCGCGCGCCCTTAAGGGGAATATGTGCCCCGGGCGTGCAAGGTCTTCGGGCTTGGCGTCGTCGGCTACGGCATCGAGGATTGTCTTTGCCCTATCGCCTGCCGAGATGCCCGTAGTAATGCCGTTTGTCGCATCTATCGAGACGGTAAAGGCCGTCCTATAGAGAGACGTATTATCAGGAACCATGTGATGCAGATCCAGTTTATCGGCATTGGCTTCGGTCAGGGTCAGGCATATCAACCCCTTACCGTGCGTTGCCATGAAGTTTATATCTTCGGCCGTTACAAGCTCTGCGGCCATCACGAGGTCTCCCTCGTTTTCTCTATCCTCGTCATCTACGAGGATTATCATGCGGCCTTCTCTAATGTCCTTTAGAGCCGCTTCTATTCTCTCTATCGCCATCTATCTCCTTCTTTACTTACTTATTAATAAAACCGCGCTTAGATAAAAACTCTTCTGTTATGGTCTCTCGCTTGCCACCCTTACCGTCGTTATTGACTTCGAGGTAACGAAGGACGTACTTGCCTAAGATATCGGTCTCTATATTTACAGAAGCCCCTATCCCTTTACCGCCAAGTGTCGTGGTCTTTAAGGTCTCTGGTATGACACTCGTCTCAAAGCCCAACGGCGTTAATTTAGAGACGGTAAGGCTTATCCCGTCTACAGTAACCGACCCCTTATGGACAAGCCCTGACCGAAATTCTTCGGGAATATCCACGGAGACGACCATAAAGGCGTCATAGTCGCTATAGAAGCCCTTTATAGTCCCCTTGCAATCGACATGGCCTGTAACGAAGTGTCCGCCAAGTGGGGCTGTAGCCGTCAACGGGCGCTCAAGGTTTACCGAGCCTCCGACCTTAACTTCGCTCAAGGTAGTAGCATGTAAACTCTCGTAACTTATATCGGCACTAAAGATATCTTCACCGTAAGAGGTAACGCTCAGGCAAACGCCATCTACGGCTATAGAAGCACCTATAGTGAGCGTCGGCGCAATCGAAGACTCCACGCTTATCTTACCGGAGCCGCCTGCCCTTTCAATAGCCTTTACTCTGCCTACGCCCTCTATTAACCCTGTAAACATATATACCCTGTGACCATTATATCACATCCAATGGCTTCGACTCTCATATTCTTTATATTAATCATGCCACTCATAGTCTTTACGGCTCTATCGCCTATGGCCGAGAGTCCGCCCGAGCCGATAATCTTAGGAGCTATAAAGAAGACTACCTTATCTACGAGACCTTCCTCAAGAAGCCCTGCCGAAAACTCTGCTCCGCCCTCGACCATCAGGCTTAAGACCTCGCGCCTTCCAAGCTCTGCCATAAGACGCTTTAAATTAACTCTTCCGTCCTTCTTTAAGGCCGGCAATGTGATGACCTCCGCGCCCGTTGCTTCAATTGCTTTGATTCTATTCTTTGGAGCTTTCGGGGAAGTAAATACAAGTACCTCACCTTTATTAGAGGCCTTAAAGATTCTGGCCGTGGGCTTAATCCTAAGGCGACTGTCAACTACGGCTCGCATGGGGGCTTTGGTATTAACCCCGCCATTAATGCCACACCTTACAGTTAGCCTTGGGTCGTCGGCTACTGCCGTACCGGAGCCGACCATCACGCAATCTGCAAGAGAGCGCATCTTATGAACGACTGCGTGCGACTCCTTGGAGCTTATAGGTTGATTAGAACCCCCGGAATTTAGAGCTATCTTACCGTCTATACTCATGGCGAGCTTAAGTGTAACAAAGGGTCGCCCTGAGACTATATACTTATTATAGGCCTCATTTAAGGTTGTGCATTCTTCTTTGAGTACGCCCGTTGTAACCTTAACTCCTGCTCTTCTAAGCCTTCTGATCCCCTTGCCCGATACTTTGGGGTTTGGGTCTTTTGCACCAACTATAACGCGCCCGATACCTGCATCGATTATCGCCTCGGTGCACGGCGCGGTACGTCCGATATGGTTACATGGTTCGAGCGTTACGAAGAGATCGGCACCCTTAATGAGCCTCTTATTACCCTTCTTAACGGCGTCGGCTATGGCCTCAATCTCAGCGTGAGGGTCGCCAGCCTTCTTATGATATCCACAACCTATCACCTTACTCGATTTGACCAAGACGGCCCCGACCATAGGGTTGGGAGAGGTCTTGCCACGGGCTCTACCTGCCAGAGCCAAGGCACGCTTCATATGCTTAAGATTATACTCTACGGAAGCAACCACAGCTACCTTCAAGATTCTTTCTTAGGTGTCTTTTTACCTTTAGTTCCAATGAGTTCCTTCATTTCCTTCATAAACTCATTGATATCTCTAAATTCCCTGTAGACCGACGCGAAGCGCACGTAGGCGACATCGTCGAGCTCCTTTAATTCACCCATGACGGCCTCCCCGATATCGGTAATGGCAATCTCTTTTTCACCGGAGCCGACGAAGTATGCCTCCAACTTATCCACAACCTCTTCTATGGCCTCTATACTGACGGAACGCTTCTCGCAGGCCTTCTTCAGGCCTGCCAATATCTTCATCCTATCGAAGGTCTCGCGCACGCCGTCCTTCTTAACTACCATAGGCAATAGATCCTCAACGCGCTCGTAGGTGGTATAACGTTTGGTACAGCCCAGGCACTCGCGCCGCCTGCGTGTAACGCAGCCGTCCTGAGAGAGCCTCGAGTCTATAACCTTATCTTCAATATGTGTACAGAAGGGACACTTCATAGATAAAGACTATACAAAACAATGGGTTAAAAGGCAAGGGTTTTATACTCTAAAGACCTTGCGCGCTACCCCTTCCCTGATTTAAATACCTTACTCTTCAGGTCATCTACGAGCGTATATACGACAGGTATTACGAAGAGTGTCAGGAGTGTGGCTACAAGGAGGCCGCCTATCGTGGCTATCGCCATGGGTGCTCTCGATTCACTACCGGGGCCTATGCCGACGGCAGTAGGCAGAACGCCGAATATGGTAGAGAAGGCCGTCATAAGGATCGGTCTTAACCTAACGGGGCCGGCCGTAAGGACGGCATCAATTGCCCTATCGCCGTGGTTTCTAAGCCTGTTGGTGTAATCGACGAGTATGATGGAGTTCTTTGTAACGAGTCCAACAAGGAGCGTTATACCTATCAGACTATAAATATTAATGGTATTACCGGTCAAGAGGAGTGCGGTCAATGCGCCGACGATACTGAGCGGCAGAGCCAACATTACGGTAAATGGATGGGCAAAGCTCTCGAAGAGCGAGGCCAAGACCATATAGGTTATAAGTATAGCCATGAGGAAGGCAAATAGCATTGACATCTGTGTCTCGCCAAATTGCTCGGCACTGCCGCCAAGCTTTGTGGTATAGCCGTCGGGGAGTACCTCCTTGGCTATGGCCTTAACATCCTCTATGGCAGAGCCAAGGGTCTTGCCCCCATCTAAGCTCGCCGATATGGTAATGCTCCGCTCCCTGTCATTCCTGTTGATGACATTCGGAGAGACCCCTTCGACGACATCTATTATACTTGCAAGCCTGACGAGCTCGCCATCGGAGTTCCTGACCGATAACTTCTCTATATCAGAAGGTGTCATACGCTGAGTACGGTCGAGCTTCATCCGCACATCGTAACGCTTACCGCCTTCTTTATAGTCACTCGAATCTCTACCTCCGATGAGCAAGTTTATGGTGCTCGCCAAGGTAGTAATGTCAACGCCTAAGTCAGATGCGCGCTCTCGGTCGATATTAATCTTTATCTCAGGAAGGCCGAGATCAAAGTCCGTATCTATGCCCACTATGCCGGGAACTTCTTTAAGCCTATCGACTATTTCACTTGAATATTTGTCGAGTGCCTCCAGAGAAGGCCCTTTGACTATGAACTCAAGTGGTTGCCCACGGTGCGAACCAAAGCCTGCGGCCATGGCCATGGGGAAGGCCGACATACCCGGCTCGGCATTGAGCCGTCCTCTAAGCTCGCCTAAGACCTCGCTCTGCGACCTCTCGCGCTCATCCTTTGGGTGCATACGCACAAACATCATGCCACTATTCACACTCGCGGACTCTCCAAGGCCGATTGCTCCAAAGAACCCCTTTATCTCAGGCGTAGAGGATAAGACACCTTCGTTATACTTAAGCTTAGCATCGGTATAATCTATAGACGAACCAACTGGGCTTTGGAATATGACCATGAACATAGATCGATCTTCGGGCGGCAGGAACTCCTTACCGAGCAAACGCCACACAAAGAAGCTTGAGCCAAATACCAGCAACGCAACGACTATGACGAGCAACCGCTTTGAAAGTGCCTTCTTTAATAGCACGGTATAGATACTCTCCACACGCCTGTAGAACGCTTCGGTGGTATTAAAGAACCTTGTAAAGACAGATGACACGCCTTTGACGACCCCGCCCTTAAGGCTTAAGTACCTCGACGAGAGCATGGGCGTAAATGTAAGGGCTATGAATGTGGAGAGAAAGACTGCTAATGCCACGGTTATGCCGAACTCGTAGAAGAACCTGCCGACGACACCGCTCATAAAGGCGACCGGCACGAATACGGCGGCCAGGGCAAATGTCGTAGCTATGGCGGCAAAGGCTATCTCGGCCGTACCCAAGCGGGCGGCCTCCATCGGCCTATCTCCGCCCTCAATATGGCGCTGTATGTTTTCTATTATAATAATGGCATCATCGACGACCAACCCTATGGCAAGGGTCAGCGCCAATAGCGTCATAGTATTTAGCGTAAAGCCCATTACATATATAAAGAAGAAAGTTCCTACTATGGCAAGCGGTATGGTGGCGGCGACGAGTATTGTAGCCGTCGGACTCCTTAAAAAAACAAATACAACGAGTGCGGCAAGTATGCCTCCGAATATAAGAGCAAACTCCATCTCCTCGATACTGTCTTCTATGAAGGAGGACGAATCAAAGGCTATGTGCAATTTAATGCCGTGCGGCAGGTCTTCCTTTGCAAGCTCCACCTCTGCCTTTACGAGTGTTGCAAGCTCTACGGTATTGGCACCGGCACGCTTTCTTATACCAAGGCCGACCGACGGCTCTCCGTTATAACGGGCAAGGCCACGCTTATCCTCAAGGCCGTCCTCGACCCAGCCGACATCCTTAAAGCGTATGACAGCTCCGTCTTTGCTTGCGACTATAAGTTCACTGAAGGATGCGACATCCTTAAACTCACCTTCAATCTTAATGCTCAGCTCAACGTCCTTACTCTGAAGAAAACCTCCGGGCATATCTACGTTCTCAAGCTCAAGGGCCCTCTCGACGTCATTTGCCGTAACGCCTACTGCCTCCAATTTATCTCTGTCGAGCCACATCCTTATGACACGTTCACGCTTACCGCCAACCCTTATAGCACCGGCCCCTTCAAGCCTCTCAAACCTCGGCTTCAAGACATCTTCAGCGTAGCTCGTTATATCCTGAATAGAGCGTTCGCCAGAGACGGCAACCCACATGATGGGTCTGGCACTCATATCCATCTTACTTACAGAAGGACGCTCGGATTCGTTGGGGAGTTTTCTCTCGACACTCGAAACACGGTCGCGAATATCCTGTACGGCGATATCCAGGTCATACTCCATATCGAACTCAATGACTACGATCGACGCGCCGTGCGAAGAGGTACTCGTAAGTTTCTTGACCCCTTCGACCGTCGAGAGTTCTTCTTCTATAATGTCGGTAATGTTTTCTTCAACGACCTCCGGGCTTGCCCCGGGCAGGAGCGTCATGACGGTTATGACCGGGAACTCGACCTTTGGAAACTGGTCGACTCCGAGCCTTAACAACCCTATAACGCCGAATACGAGTATTGCCGCCATGACCATGACGGTCGTAACGGGTTTTCTAATGGCAATGTTTGGAAGAAACATCAGTATCTCTCTCTTAAAGTTATTTATATAAAGTTCTTAACGCCCAACGACCTTGACCTTCGAGCCGTCCTTTAATTTGTTAGCACCTTCTACGACAACCTCTTCACCCTCTTCTATTATCCCGGACGCAACGAGTATCACCTCGCCGTCTCTCTCTATCAGGGGCAAATGACGCTCACTCGCAAGGCCGTCCTTCACCACATAGAATACCCCGCCGTCCTTACCGACTATAACGGCCTTCTCCGGCACGGCAAAGACACCCTCTCTGACATCCGTGATTATTGACATATCGGCAAAGAGTCCCGGCTTTAAGAGGCCTTCACGGTTCTTGACCCTGACCTTTATCTCAAAGACACGCTTGCCTTCATCGAGGTCCGGGCTTATGTAGTAGATTCCCCCCTCATACTCCTTAGTAAGCGACGATAGCGTAACCTTCACGCGCTGACCCATCTTAATGTCGCTGATACGCCTCTCAGAGACGAGTGCCGAGACCTTAACGCTTCGAGTATCTATGAGCCTGAATAACTTTGCCCCTACCTTAACGTAAGTACCTTTAGAGACGAATCTTTCTGCTATGAGACCTCCGAAAGGAGCGGTGACGCTCGAAGACCTTAACTCTTTCTCTGCAAGGATTGCCGCCGCAGAGGCACTATTCTTTACGGCCTCGTCTGTACGGAGCTTAAGCTCCTTGGCATCATAATCTCTTTGAGATATCATACCCTCGCTCAATAGCTCGTCGCTACGAGCAAGATCCTTCTCAGAGAATTCAAGGTTAGCCTCTGCCTTATCAAAGTCCGCTTTTCTTGCTACGAGTTCCAATCTGAATTTTTCTTCATCTATTACGCCGAGCAAAGTGCCTCTCTGAACGCTTGCGCCTTCGTCCTTTAAGAGGTCAGTTACAACGGCGGCAACCTCGGCACTTACTACGACCTCCTCTTCAGCCTCTATCGTACCGACGGCCTTTATGATCAACGGAACGTCGGTCTTTACGGCCGTCCACGTCCTCACATTAGAGGCGCGCGCGCCTGACATTGAAACTCCTCCGTGACCGCCTCCGTGGGCTCCTCCGTTGGCCGCGGGCTTTTGTTTTTCATCACCATCGCCGCCACACCCGCCCGGTAAGGTCGCCAATAACA
>DAOVKH010000038.1 GCA_030631875.1 Deltaproteobacteria bacterium
CCTTAGCTTCTTTAATGCCCGCGGCTACTTCTCTTACGATATCGATCGGTTCTTCGCCGCGCGGATTATCGGTCGTTATTATCGCTACATTAGATAGGCTTGCGGCAATCTCTCCCATAAGGGGACGCTTGGTTTTATCTCTATCGCCACCGCAACCAAATACCGTTATAAGACGTCCGCCGCGCGCATCGACAAAACCCCTTAAGACCTCTATAGAACGCTTAAGCGCATCCGGCGTATGAGCGTAATCAACGTAGGCAAAGAGCTTTGATTCAAGTGCCACGCGCTCAAGCCTCCCCGGGACGCAAGCTAAACGCGCGATACCTTCTTCTATCGCTACCTTTTCTATACCAACCGCTATGGCCGCCCCTATGGCCGCCATAATATTGTAGAGGTTATACTCTCCGGTAAGCCTCGACGACACCTTAAGCTCGCCTATTGGAGTAGCAAATATAGCCGTTATTCCCTCCGGCATTACAGATGATTTAAGGGGATATATGTCGGCTCCGTTATCATCAAGCGAGTACTTAATAAGCCCTCCGCTTGAATCATTGGTGAGCATCTCGCCCCACATGTCGTCTATATTAACGACGGCCTTTGCACCACTCTTATGAAGTCTGGCGTCTCTAAAGAGACGCTCCTTTGCCCTGAAGTATTGGTTCATCGTATCGTGGTAATCCAGATGCTCTTCCGTTAGGTTCGTAAATATAAGGGCATCAAACCGACACCCGTCAACGCGCCTTTCACTTAAGGCATGAGACGATACCTCCATAACGCAATCGGTCGTGCCGGCCTCTACCATCTCCTTGAAGAACCCCTGAAGCTGGGGAGCAAGCGGCGTTGTGTACGGAGCTTTTAAGGTCTTACCTCCGAAGCTGTAACCTATAGTACCGAGCAGACCGGTCGTACGCTTGGCCGCTCTTAATATCGACTCTATAATGTAGGTAACGGTCGTCTTGCCGTTCGTACCGGTAACGCCAATGAGCCTCATGCGTTCGGTCGGAGAGCCGAAGAAACCGGCACTCATAAAGCCAAGTGCGAGCTTCGCGTCCTTTACTACAACCTCAGGAACGTCACAGCCAAGCCTCAATGCCTCACGCTCCGAGACTATGGCAACGGCTCCTCTGCTAAGCGCGTCGTCGACGTAATCTTCTCCGTCAAAGTTTGTCCCTTTGAGTGCCACGAATAATTCTCCCGGAAGGCTCTGCCTTGAATCAAAGCCAACGGAGTAGACGTCCACATCTTCTCCGGCCTTTATGCCAATGCGTTTAACTTCTTCCGCAGGCAAAGCCTCTATGAGTGAGCTTAACTTCACGACATCAATCTCCTCAAGCCACTTTATAGCGGCCCCTTTAATGGCAACACCTAAGAACTAAACCTAACAGCATGAAATTAATGAAAGACGACCGTAACATTACCGTCTCCTATCTTACTTCCGGCAACGAGCGATTGACTTACCGCCCTTCCGCTGCCCTCTATATCTATATCCATAGAACGCACGCGCGCGAGCAGGAGTGCGCTTCGCATAGTCTTACCGGTAAAGTCCGGCACAGTGTCTGTAGAAGTCGCATCAACAGTGCCACTATCAGCCTTCTTAACACTTCGGCTACCATCTACTGTGTCTCTCTTAACGAACCTTGGTGTGGCTTCACCTAAGACTTCTTCACTTGGAAGGCCTTCGGGGAATACGCCAAGGTAAGGTAGTGTTTCCTTAACTATCTCTCTAAATACAGGGGCCGCGGCAATGCCTCCGGCAACACCCGTCTTTGGTTCATCGAGCATTACAAATATCGCAAGCCTTGGGTCATCGGCAGGCGCGAAGCCAAGAAACGAAACAAGAAAATTATCCTTAGAGTAACCGCCCTTTTCAGGGTCAACCTTCTGTGCCGTACCCGTCTTGCCTGCGACGGCAAAGCCCAAACCTTCAGAAGCACGCACGCCTGTGCCACCCGGGGCGACAACACTCTTAAGCACCTCGGTTACTTCCTTAGAGGTCTCCTCGGATATGACCCTGCGCCTGACCAATGGGTTATACTTACTTGCGACAATACCGCTCGATGTTCTAAGCTCTTTTACTATGCGTGGCTCCATCAGGTATCCGCCATTGGCTATGGCCGAGATGGCCGTAACAAGCTGTATTGAGGTTACCGATATACCTTGACCGAATGATATGGTATTGCGTTTTATCTCAGACCACTTCTTCCCCTGCGCCATGACGCCTTTAGATTCTCCGGGGAGGCCTATGCCGGTCTTATAACCGAAACCAAAGTCCTTCAGATAACTATGAAAACGGCGTCTGCCAAGCTTCTCGCTCATCTTTATCGCACCTATGTTGCTTGAGTTCTTTATGATGTTACCGACCGAGAGCCAACCGTGTTCCTTTGTGTCGTGGAATGTCCTGTCGTATACATCGTACTTACCGTTCTCGCAATAAAGTATGTCGTCGGTATCGAAGAGGCCGTCCTCGAGCACACTTGCCAAAAGGAATGCCTTCATCGTCGAGCCGGGCTCAAAGCTATCGGTAACGGCTCTGTTGCGCCACTCATAGGGGCTGTGCTCTGAGAACTCATTCGGATTGAATGTAGGAAGTGTAGCCATAGCAAGTATCTCTCCGCTCTTAGGCTCCATGACAATAACAGTACCGGCAACGGCCTCAAATTTATCTACCGCATCCTTGAGTGCCTTCTCCGCTATATATTGAATATTTTTATCTATCGTAAGGACTAAGTCCATCCCCTGAACACTCTCCTCCAAGTCTTCGAATAAGAGCAGATTCCCTTTTGCATCTTTATCGGCCTTCATGACGATGGGCGTACCTTTAAGGTCTTCATCGAAGTGGAGCTCTATTCCTTCAAGGCCGTTAGAGTCTATGCCCGTAAAGCCCATCAAGTTAGCGGCCAGCGAATCGCTTGGATAAAATCTCCTGCCCTCCTTGACCATTCCTATACCCTTTAAACCTGAGAGTGTAGTTCTATCTTCCGCGCCAAGATCTAATTGTCGCTTGAGCCATACAAAACCCTTCTTACTACTTAGGCTCTTACTCAAAATACTCTTCTTAACGGGTAAGACCTCTGATAAAATCTTCGCTACCGACACTTTATCTATCGAATTGTCTTCCATCTCTCTTGGGTGCGCGAATATGGAATCCACCTCAAGGCTTACGGCAAGTTCATTTAAATTCCTGTCGAGTATGGCTCCACGCTTTGAAGGCACTGTATGTGTCCGTACGTGCTGGCGGCCTGCCTTCTCCTCTAACGATTCACCCTCTATAATCTGTAACTGAAATGCCCTTGAAAATATAACGCCATAAAATAAAACAAAGATTACCGATACGAATATTATCCTTATCTTTAAGGCGTCCCTTTCGTTCTTCACAGCTTTACACGTATTATCTGGTTACCTGAAGGATAGACAAGACCGAGCTCTCCCTTTGCCACGGCCTCTATCCTCTCAGGCGATTTAAGCCTCGTAAGTTCAATGCGAAGGCGTTTATTCTGCTCACGCTCAACGGCTCCGGCCTTATTGAGGGTGGATATCTCATAGCCCATATCGGTGACAGTAAGGCGGCACCACAGAAATAAAAAAACCACCGCTATAATCATAACGGCGGCAATGGCTGCCCTATATAGAAACTCGAAGTCTCTAAGGTCTCTGCGAACCCTGATATCCTGCCCCTTTAAAGAGTTCGTTCTTGTTAGTGCCACACCCATCTTCGGAGAAACCTCCTATAAATTGTATATCCCTTTAAATCTCTCTCTGTTAAATAACCTCTATCGCCCGAAGCTTTGCACTTCTTGCCCTTGGGTTCGCGAGCACCTCTTCGGCTCCTGCCGAGAGTGCCCTCTTAAATAAAAGCTTCACCCTCGGAAGCCTTCCGCAAGCGCAGAGTGCCACGTCACGCGGACAGATACAACCCGTAGCAAACTCCCTGAATACACCCTTAACTAACTTGTCTTCGAGTGAGTGAAAACTTATGACGACCATCCGTCCGCCCGAAGCTATTAATTCAATGCCATCCCTTATTGCTTCCTCCAAGCTATTAAGCTCGTCGTTGACGGCTATCCTCAGCGCCTGAAAGACCTTTGTAGCGGGGTGGCTCTTCTTCTCTCCGTGGCGGCGTTTTGGAAGCACCCCCTCGACTATCCCTGCAAGTGCCTCGGTTGTTTCTATCGGGCTAATCTCGCGAGCCGCGACTATCGCCCTTGCCACGGCTCTTGCGCGCCGCTCTTCGCCGTAGCGATAAAATATTGAGGCAAGTTCTTCTTCACCGTATTGATTTACAATCTCAAAGGCGCTCACCTCTAAACGCCTGTCCATCCTCATGTCGAGCCTTGCACTTCGGCTGAAACTAAAACCACGCTCCGTGCTGTCGAGCTGATCCGAAGAGAGCCCCACGTCAAACAATATTCCGTCGACCTTATCTATATTAAGTTCAGCAAGTACTTCCTTTATATTCCTAAAGTTATCTCTTACTAAAGTTATACGGTCTTCATACGAGCTAAGTTTTTTCTTGACTCTATCAATGGCCGCGTCGTCTGCGTCGATTGCGATGACTTGACCGTCGGGCTTTGTGGCTTCAAGTATTCTTTGCGTATGGCCGCCACCACCAAGTGTCGCGTCTACGTATCTGCCACCCGCACTGCAATTTAAGTACTCAAGTGCCTCTTTGCTCATTACCGAGCTGTGGACGGTACTATCGCCGGGCTCTTTAGTCAAAGACAAGCCTGTCTAACATATTGCCCGTCTCGTCCTTTGAGGCCTCCTTCTCGGCCGAGAGCCACATATCCTTACTCCATATCTCGAATTGCTTGAAGACACCTACGACTATAATTTCCTTTTCGAGCTTTGCGTACTCCCTAAGCGGCTGTGGTACGAGTATGCGCCCAAGTTTATCTATAGTGCAGTCAGATGCGCTCGAGTAGAAGAAACGCAAGAAACTTCTCGTATCACGCTTAAACTCCGGCAATGCCGCAATGCGCTCCTCAAGGATGCACCACTCCTGGTAAGGATACGCTATAAGACAATCATCAAAGGTAGTGATAACAAGGCGTCCGTCGCTGTCTCCGGAGAGAGTCTCTCTGAATCTGGCCGGAATACTTAGCCTGCCCTTTGAATCCAATGTATGTTCGTATCTGCCCCTAAACACTACTCTAATACCCCCATCCACCACTTAGATAGACCTATATAACACGAAATACCACTTCATCCCACTTTTGAGTAACTATATTCCGTATTGGCTCTTTTGTCAAGGAGTTTTTTTGGATAGGCAAGGAGGTGCCGTAGGCAATTTTATAGGGCTTTTACCGAGTTTATCTATTGATATAAGTGTGGAATATTTTAGTGGTATGGGATGTAGCTCAGGAGAATATAAAAAAAGACGCGGAGAAGGCTATTAAGCCGGATCCTGTAACCGAGTATCTCAAAAGAAAGACTCGGCGATGACCATTTATCTGGGACCTGTGTTGCCACAGGCCTCGAGCAGCCAACCCGTTCAGCCACTGCCGAAGCAAATAAAGACGAGCCGCCCTTAAGACTGAACCTATTTGGCCTTGCACCGAGAGGGGGTTACCAAGCCGCAGTGGTCACCCACTGCGCTGGTGGGCTCTTACCCCACCGTTTCACCCTTACCCCGCACGAATACGGGGCGGTCTGTTTTCTGTGGCCCTATCCCTGAGGTCGCCCCCGGTCGTCGTTAACGACCTCTCTGCTCTACGGTGTCCGGACTTTCCTCCATCACACAACCCCGAAGGGAGTGCGACAGCGGCCACCTTGCCTTCTCCAACGTCTAATACTATTTTACACCATCTATGGCTTCATTGGCAAGTTTGTCGGCCTCACTGTTTTTTTCACGCATGACGTGCGATATCGTAAATTTGTCGAAGGTTCTCACAACCTTCATGACCTTCACATATATAATCTTAAGGCTCGCGTTCTTTACCCTGTATATGCCTTTGATCTGCTTTACGACAAGCTCTGAGTCGGCAAAGACCTTAACGGACTTACACCCCAGTGCCTGAGCCTCTTCTAACGACATCAGCAACGCCTCGTACTCGGCAACATTGTTCGTCGCTTCGCCAAGAAAGCGTCTGAGCTTCTTTACCACACGACCTTGCGTGTCCTTCAAGATCGCTCCGGCTCCGGCCAGGCCGGGGTTACCGCGCGAAGCACCATCGACATGTATGACGACACTATCTAAAGAAAGAGGCGAGCGCGAAGACTTCGGCGACTCCACCACGGCCGCTCCGAATAGGCGCGCGGCCATCTCACGCAAGATATCTCTTGCGTCGGCCTCTGTAATCTTAAGTTTTTTTATTGTGAGTTCTACGTCGAGCGTATCTTGAAGGTCTTCTATGAATTGCTTTGCGAGTTCTCGCTTGGAAGTACTCATGAGGGACGACTCCCAGCTTCATCGACCGCCATGGAGGCGGCCTCAACAGTCTCTTTGGCCTTGCTCACTACCTTAGGCTTCGTCTGCGGGCATAGAGCTTTCAGCCTCATTAGAGGTTGACTCTGCGCCAACTTCGGATTCTCCGTCAAAGTATAGGAATCTATAACAATGAGGACAATTTATAATTCCATCCGAGTCACGCCTTAATTGTATGTAGACCTGTGGGGGTATCTGAATGAAACAACCCTGACATGTCTCCCGCTCTACGGTAACTATACCAATGCCGGCACGCCTTGCGCGTATGGTATCGTACTTCTTAAGTATGTTTGGGGGGATATCGACTATAAGGGCTTCGCGTTCTTTGCTCTTACCTTCTATCTCTTTCGCCCACTCGGCATTGTTCTCTTCTAACTTCTTAACGAGCGTTCCTGCAGCGTCCGTCTTCTCACTGCTCTTGGCTTCAAGTCCGGCTATCTCTTCACGCTTCTCGGCTACTCTCTCCGATAGTGCTGAAGATTCCATCTCAAGGAGCTTAACGGACTTCTCTGCGTTAGATATCTCTTTTGTTATAGCCTTGAATTGCTTGTCGTTCTTAATCTCACCGAGACGTTCGTTATCTTTTGTTATCGTCTCTTTGTTAACGCGAAGACCCTCTTCCAAGTCCTTGCCCTCAACCTCTAAGGTATCGAGAGCTTCGGTAAGAAGCGTTACTTTTTCTTTTATATCGTCACCCTCTGATTTGGACTCCTCTATCTCAGAGCAACATCTTTCTTTTTCTCTCTCTATAACGTCGAGCTCTAAGTCTATCTTTTGAACCTCACTTAGCACCCTTATTGTATCAGACAAGTCTACCTCCAAAGATCCGTCGAGGACATCTACGGTAACCTTTATTTTATTTGGTGGGCCCACCAGGGCTCGAACCTGGGACCGACCGGTTATGAGCCGGTGGCTCTTCCAACTGAGCTATGGGCCCTCTTACAGATAAAAACTCAATAGAACATTTTAAAGAAAGAGGTGGTACTTTGTCAAGCGATTACATCGCCTCTTGGTAACTTTTTCGCATAATTCTCTAAAGAAGTGCCTCTCTAAGCATCTTTAACGCACCTGATACCGATATTGTTCACCTTACTCTCAGGGTTATAGCCAAGGCGCGTAAAGGTTCTCGCGAATCTGTGCGAGAGTCCCCATGAGCCGCCTCTGACTACAACGGTCTTTTCGTTGTAGTCGCTCAAGGTCCACTCCCATACATTGCCTGCCATATCCGATATCCCGTACGGGCTCTTACCGGTCTCGTACCTTCCGACGCTCGTAGTGCCTATGATGCCCGACAGCCCCGTATTAGCGTTGGCTCTATCGAAGTCATTACCCCAGGGATAGACAAAGCCGTCTACGCCGCGGGCGGCCTTCTCCCACTCAACCTCTGTAGGAATTCTCTTCCCGGCCCAGCCGCAGTAGCTCTCAGCGTCCGCGCGGGATACGAACGTAACCGGATAATCGGCCTTTGCCGCCTTGTAGCCGTATATGCGCCAGTCTTTCGGAATCTTATGGTTGGTCTCTTGCGTGAAGAGCTTATAGTCGGCATTGGTGACCTCGTTGATATCCATATAAAAGCTCTCTACGAATACCACACGCATGGGCCCCTCATCGGTCTCTGAAGAATCACTGCCCATTGCGAACTCGCCCTCTTCAACAAAGGCCATGCCGTCGGTATTTGAACCGCAACCAACTACAGTGGTGGCGACCACCACAACGAGTGCCAATAATATAGCTGTCTCTCTTAATCTCATAATTACTTCTCCACGTCCTTTGCGCATCTAAAGCCTGTGTCGTCGGCAAAGAGCTCCGGGTCTATATGCATCCTAGTCGAGGTCCTCGCGTAGATGGTATTCATAGTGTAGTGCCCGGCTACGACCCCTGCGAGCCCGCCGCGAAGCACCTTCTCCTTAGTATTAAAATCTCTGCTCTTCGCCTCACTACCCGGATACGGCCCGTACCAATCATCGACCCACTCCATGACATTGCCTGCCATATCATAGGCTCCGTAAGGGCTCTTGTCACCTTCAAAGCTTCCGCCACGGGTCAGGCTTCCTGTGTTCAGGTTACCCATGGTCGCATCGAATAAATCGCCCCAAGGATAGACCCTGCCATCGGTGCCGCGCGCGGCCTTCTCCCACTCGGCCTCACGCGGGAGGCGTTTACCCATCCAATAACAATAATTACGCGCGTCAAACCAGCTTACATTAACGACCGGCAGGTCATCCGTACCTCCGGCATAATTACTATATCGCCACCTATAAGGCGCTCTATAGGGTGCGTCAACTACAAACTTTTTATATTCCTTATTGCTCACCTCAAAGCGGTCTATGTAAAAACCTTTGAGTTGAAGCTCTCTAAGAGGTCTCTCATTTGAGTATAGTTCACCACCCCTTACGCCAAACTCTTTGCCAAGACCCTCTGTATCCTCCTCAGCACTGCCCATGATAAAGACTCCCTCCGGGACATATACCATATCCGAAGGAGTCTTAGAACAAGAGACTATCAGTAAGGCGGCCAGCCCAAATATGGCCATAGAGGATAATCTAAGTATGCTCACAGTCGTCCTTACTTCTTAGAAATCGAATCTATATCTCTTGCGCACCTAAAGCCTCCATCCTTATCCGCTCCGCTTGGAAGGTACTTTTGCCTCGACGATGCACGCGCAAACATCACGGCTATATTATAATGACCGCTCGTAGAGCCCGAAGCTCCGCGAAGTACCTTTACCTTATGGCCGAAGTCCTTGTTCTTGGCGGTACTGCCGGGATACGGCATATACCAATCATCTACCCACTCCATGACATTACCGGCCATATCATATACGCCGTAGCCGCTCTTGTCTGTCTCGATAGAACCTACCACCATGGTCTTACCGCCTCGGACATTAGTCTTGGATTCATCGTACTCATTACCCCACGGGTATACGTAGCCGTCGGGGCCGTGGGCGGCCTTCTCCCACTCGGCCTCACTTGGAAGACGCCTGCCATCCCACTTACAAAAGGCATCGGCGTCGAACCACGTAACGTGGCTAACAGGATGCTCGCCCATCTCTCCGGGATAAGTACCTTCCGTCCAATTACTCGGAGCCTTATAGCCGGTCGCTGAAACAAAGCCCTTATACCTTTCGTTCGTTACCTCGAATTTGTCTATGTAATACCCCTTGAGCGTCACCTTTCTCATCGGTTGCTCATCTTCGTAAAAACTACCCGAACGCAAGCCAAACTCTCTGCCGAGGGCATCTTCATCCTCTTCGTCGCTTCCCATATCGAAGCTTCCCGCAGGTATCAAGACCTCTAATTCACTCACAGCGGAATTACCGCACGAGACAATTACGCCTGCCAGAAAGATGGCGCATATGAAAAGCATAAGATTCTTCAAGGTAGCCTCCTCTTCTTAAGACCTTAATTCGATTTAATATCGTCTTCAATATCATCGGCCGCACACCTGAAGCCGTAACTATCGGACTTCGTAACCGGCTCAAAGAGAGACCTGTTATATGTAGGCGCCGATATGCCGCACCCATAGAACATACAGTCCCACCAAGAGCCTCCTTTAAGGAGCTTATAGTGGCTCCCAAATTCAGGGTTCACGTAATCAGAGCCCGGGTGCGGGAAGTACTCCTCGTCTACCCACTCCCAGACATTACCGCTCATATCGTAGATGCCAAATTGATTCTTACCGTCTTCGAATGAACCAACAGGGATTGTCCCCTCACGTCCGGCTAACGGATTGTTGGACTTATTGAGATCCCACTTATCGCCCCACGGGTATATGCGTCCGTCTGTGCCTCGCGCGGCCTTCTCCCACTCACGCTCACGCGGCAGGCGCTTACCACTCCATCCGCAATATGCCTTTGAGTCATACCAGTCGACAAATATCACCGGGTGGCGCTCATGGCCTTCAGGGTAAACGCCCTCCTCCCAATCATCGGGTGGAGTATGGCCCGTAGCATCGACGAACTTTTTATAGTCACCGTTTGTAACCTCAAATATATCTATGTAGAAGGCATCTATATAAACGACGTGCGCAGGCTTTTCGTCGCGAAGCCTGTCGTCTGTACCCATCAGGAACTCGCCTTCGGGTATGCGAACCATACCGGTTAAGTCTGCTTTAGTGGTCTTTGGCTCGTAGCTCTTAAGTCCCTCCGACGGCTCGGCGGCTCGAGCCTCACCGCTCACACGAGATAACGCCCTGCTTACGGCACTGCCCTTTAACGGATGGCCTGCCCTGCCGTGGCAGGCAAGGCACTCGGTAAGGACGTTCTTATCGGCCTTCTGGAACTTAGGGTTCGTGTGGCATCCATTGCAGGTCTCGGCGTAGACGTCTCCTGCCATAAGGAATACCGTCGCCGCCGCAAAGAAAAAGAGGCACGCGAACACCAATAAATATCTTCTGCTACCTAAAGTCAACGTCGACTCTCCTTAATTTATTATGAGAGACAACTCCCTCATACTCACAATCGCATAGCTCTCTTAAGTAAACGACCATCGAGTCTACCTCTTCTTTGGTCAGCGTTGCTTCCCAGGGAGGCATCAAAGGCGACTTAGCCCC
>DAOVKH010000025.1 GCA_030631875.1 Deltaproteobacteria bacterium
AACTGCGGGGCTTTAGGGAGCGCTACTCCTTTTCTTGAATTCTCTGAAAAGTAATCTGAGTTCCACCAGTTGTAATAGTCTTTGTATATTTTAGCTTATTTCGGTTTGCCCATTCTCTAACATCATCATCGAAAGATTCTTGGCTGTTTGCAAAAACAATATTCAAAAGAATACTCGCATCAATAGTATACTCACCGTTCCTCTCAACGCCATCAGTAATCTTGTCGATTATCGTCGATGGTCCACTGTGTGATTCTCTTTCGCCATACCATATTTTATGGCAATTTCTGCATTCATACATTTCTCGATCATCGACTTGACGCACTGATATCTCTATCCCTTCACAATCTTTACATTTTAATATTTTCATGCTCTACCTCCAATTAATGTTTTAACCTTCACGCGGCAAAGAGAAGTTTTCGTAGTCAAGGCACGGTGCGGGGTTAGGAGCGAGTCGTACTTCTTGGTACGTCGAGCGACTGAACCCGTGCCGTAACGCAGAGTACGGAGACTTATCGCGCCGCTTAAGACTAAGCAGAGTCTTCTTTAAAGACACCAATAGAACGAAACTTCTCATACCGCCCCTCAAGCAGTTTATCTACAGAGAGGCCTTTCAGTTCGCTCAAGGATTTAAGTATCGCCGTCTTTAAATTTATTGAAGCGGCTTTGGCGTCGCGGTGCGCTCCGCCGAGAGGTTCATCTATAATGCTGTCTACTATACCGAGGCCGAGTAGGTCTTTTGCGCCTATCTTAAGTGCCTTTGCCGCAGTGTCGGCCTTGGCACCGTCCTTCCATAGTATCGCGGCACAGCCTTCGGGGGAGATTACCGAGTAGGTAGAGAATTCAAATAACATAACCCTGTCGGCAACACCTATTGCGAGTGCGCCGCCGCTTCCGCCCTCGCCTATAACAACGCTTACTATAGGCACTTTCAGGCGAGACATGACGAGCAGGTTTCGGGCGATGGCCTCGCTCTGGCCTCGTTCCTCGGCCTCTATGTCGGGAGCCGCTCCGGGCGTATCGATCAGAGTTACGACGGGACGGTTAAATCGCTCTGCCATCTCCATAAGCCTCAGAGCCTTACGGTAGCCCTCAGGGTGCGGCATTCCGTAATTTCGATAGACTCGTTCTTTGGTCGTTCTGCCCTTTTGCTGGCCTATCACGACGACGGGCGTACCGTCGAGTGTCGCAAGTCCGCCGACTATGGCAGGGTCGTCGCCGTATAGGCGGTCGCCATGGAGTTCGACAAAGTCTTCAAATACGTTCCCTATATGGTCGAGTGAGTATGGACGCTTGGGGTGTCGCGCTATGAGGGTTACCTGCCACGGCGTAAGGGTCGAGAATATATGCTCCTTAAGCTTGCGCACCTTCTCTTCGAGCCTCTTAAGGTCGTCGCTCGTGTCGGCACTTCCGAGCGAGCCGTCCTCCTCTAATTCGGCGCGAAGCTCCTCTAATTCACGCTCGGCCGCTTCTATGGGTTTTTCAAAGTCCCTTGAATGTAGTTGTGCCATCTATGTAATTATCTCCACGTTTTTATATGGGTCTAAGTAAATGTTATCTTCGCGCCACTCACCACGGCCTTTATCTTATCAAATATCTCCGATTTAGGCGAGATACTTAATTCCACGGGGAGTGCAATGACGACCTCCCGTTTATCGGGGTATAAGAGATGCAGGAATACGGGGCTCTTGCCTGAAAATTCGCCAAGTATACCCTTAAGCTCCTCGAGAGTACCGTCCTCGATAGAGTCGGTATCTGCCCATATGTGTGTCTTCTTAGGTCTCAGCTCGGCGGCATCTTCTATTGAGATGACCTCGCTTGCTATTATCTTGTACGCAACGCCATCGGAATTAGAGGTATCCTTCTCCAACTTTCCGGTTACGAGCACCGGCGTATCGCTCTTCAGAAGCTCACGAACCTTTGAGAATGTATCGGCAAAGACTATGACCTCAATCCCACCCTTAAGGTCTTCTAAGTTCATGAATGCCATGCGTGAGCCCTTCTTCGTCATCGTCTCACGAAGCTGCGTTACTATACCGGCAAGCGTAACGTCAGAGCCTGAACGCACTTGCTTTAATTTATCGGTCGAGGCCGTCGAGTATATGGCAATCTCACGCGCGTAGCCCGATAAAGGGTGTGAGGTTATGTAAAATCCAAGTATCTCTTTCTCGTATTCAAGCAGTTCTTTTTCGGGCCACTCAGCGACCCCTTTACCTGCAACGCCGGAACTCTCTACTATCGGCTTAGAGCCGTCTTCACCGCCGCCTAACATATCGAATATGCTTGTCTGCCCGGCCTCTCTGTCGCGTTGGGTGGCCTGAGCCGAGGCCATCTCGCCTTCAAGGCTTGCCATAAGGCCCGCGCGCGTTACGCCGGTAAAGTCAAATGCGCCGCATTTAATGAGACTCTCCATCACCTTCTTATTTGCCTTACGGGAATCGACCCTGACGAGCAGATCTGTCATTGATTCAAAGGCACCGTCTTCCTTACGCACTTCGAGTATCGCGTCTATCGCCGCCGTGCCGACATTCTTTATAGCACCGAGGCCGAAGCGAACCTTGCCTCCAACGACGGTAAATTCGACATTACTCTCATTACAATCAGGCGGAAGTATATCTATGCCTGTATCTTTACACTCGGCTATGTAGCGCATTATCTTCTCGGTATCTCCCATATTCGAGGATAATAACGCCGCCATGAACTCGGTCGGATAGTGTGCCTTCAAGTATGCCGTCTGGAATGCTATGAGCGCGTAGGCCGCACTGTGGCTCTTATTAAAACCATAACCTGCGAAGTGCGCCATAAGGTCGAATATTTTTTCGGCCTTCTTAGCGGGGACTTTCTTGGCCTTTGCCCCCTCTAAGAAACGCCCGCGCTGGTCGAGCATGACCTCGTGAACCTTCTTACCCATGGCCTTACGAAGCACGTCGGCATCGCCCGGGGTAAAGCCCGCGACGACCTTACTAATCTCCATGACTTGCTCCTGATAGACCATAACACCGTATGTGTTTTCGAGTATCGGCTCAAGCTCAGGGAGTTCATATGCTATAGGGATGCGCTTATGTTTGCGCTTAATAAAGTCGTCGACCATGCCGCTCTGCAAAGGGCCCGGCCTGTAGAGTGCGACGGCGGCCATCAGGTCCTCGAATGTCTCGGGCTTGAGCTTACGAAGAAGCTCCTTCATGCCGGAGCTTTCAAGCTGAAAAGTACCGTTCGTATTCGCCGCGGCCAGGAGCGCATAGGTCGGCTCATCTGCGAGCGGCAGATTATCTATATCAAGCTTAACGCCTTGGGTGCGCTCAATCTCCTTTACGGCCTTATTGATTAACGTCAGTGTCTTAATGCCAAGGAAGTCGAACTTAACGAGCCCGATGGCCTCTACGTCGGTCATTGGGTACTGGCTCGTAATAATGTCGTCCTTACTCTTATAGAGCGGCATATACTCAACGAGCGGCATGTTGCCTATAACAAGCCCGGCGGCGTGCGTTGATGCGTGGCGGGGCAAGCCCTCAAGAGAACGAGCCACCTCTATCAACTTAGCTACTGCCGGGTCACTGCTGATGAGTTTCTTAAGCTCAGGTTCTTCTTTGATTGCATCTTCTATCGTTATATTTATAGTATTCGGTACGAGCTTGGCGATTCTGTCCACATCACCGTAGGGCATATCGAGCGCTCTACCGACATCTCTAATGGCGGCCTTGGCCTTAAGCTGGCCAAAGGTTATAATCTGGGCGACCTTCTCTGTACCGTACTTCTCGGATACGTATCTTATTATTTCATCACGCCCTTCGAAGCAAAAATCTATATCAATATCGGGAAGGCTTATCCTATCGGGGTTTAGAAACCTCTCGAAGAGCAAGTTATATCTAATAGGGTCGAGGTTCGTAATACCGAGCGAATATGCGACGAGACTTCCAGCCGCAGAGCCTCTGCCCGGGCCGACCGGTATGCCACGCTTACGGGATTGGTCGATAAAATCTTTGACTATTAAGAAGTATCCCGCAAAGCCCATCCTCTTTATGACATTTAATTCCTTCTTAAGGCGTTCTATGTATACCCACTTATCGGGTCTGTAGTCGTCGCCTTCGGCTATTGCCTTTGCCTCTATATGCTCGACCCTTGCGTCCAACCCGTCTTTCGATTCTTTCTCGAATAGACTATCTACCGTTTCATTCTCTGGCAGAGGGAACTCTGGCAGGTAATTCTCGCCAAAGGTCAGCTCAAGATTACACCTCTCGGCAATCTCTATGGTATTGGCTATGGCCTCGGGCGTATCCTTGAAGCTCTCTATCATCTGCTCGGGGCTCTTAAAGTAAAACTCTTCGGTCGCGAACTTCATCCTATCGGGCGAGTTCATCGTCTTGCCGGTCTGTATGCAGAGAAGCACTTCGTGGTTATAAGCGTCTTCTTTATCTAAGTAGTGACAGTCATTCGTAGCAACGAGCGGTATGTCGAGCTTCTTTGACATAGAGATTAGCTCTTTGTTGACCTTGACTTGTTCTTCCATGCCGTTGTCTTGTATCTCTAAGAAGAACCTCCTGTCGGGGAATAATTCCTTATACTCAAGGGCTACGGCCTCGGCCTTTTCACGCTCGCCTCTAAGGGCAAGGTTTGCGACCTCACCATGAAGACACGCACTCAGGGCGATTAACCCCTCGCTGTGAGCCTTTAAGAGTTCTTTATCGATTCTCGGCTTATAGTAAAACCCCTCTATATATGCGGCAGATAGGAGCTTACATAGGTTACGGTATCCGGCAAGGTTCTTAACAAGGAGTATCAGGTGGTAGGCGGTCGTCTCCCCTAAGGCGCGCGACGGAGCGGTACGGTCTTTTCTATCACCCGGAGCGACGTATACCTCACAGCCGATAATCGGCTTAACCCCGCCCTTCATGGCCTTACGATAGAACTCTATAGCGCCAAATAAGTTGCCGTGGTCGGTCATGGCAACGGCCGGCATCTTGAATTCCTTTGCACGCTCAATTAACTTATCTGGACGTATCGCGCCGTCTAAGAGGCTGTGCTGGCTATGGAGATGTAGGTGAACAAAACCCGAATGTTTCATAGGAAAAAGATTATCATAATACGAAAGATTTTGGTAGTAGTGGAATTCTATCGGAGAAGAGTATTACTTAGGGGAATATTCCTTGAAGAGCCGCTTTGCGCCCTCGTCATTCGGGGTAAACTCTAAGACCTTAGCAAAGTTGCTTGCGGCCTCAACCTTAAGCCCCTTACGCGCGTAGAATATGCCCATATTGTAGTAGGCCTTTACGTAATCTGGCTTGTAGTGAATGGCAACGCCTAAGTGATTTACTGCCTCTGTGAATCTGCCGGCCTCGCCGTAGCGAATGCCTAAGTTGTAGTTGCCCTTGGGGTAGGTCGGCCATGCCTTGACGGCCTCCTCGTAACTCTCAATGGCTTCGCCATGGCGTTTAAGTTTGACGTAAACTGTGCCGAGGGCATTGAAGGCCTTTGCGTAATTGTCCTTCAACCTTATAGCCTCTTTAAGCTCTTCTTCTGCCTCTATGAGACGTCCTTTGGCCTCATAGCCCAACCCCAAGTTATAGTGCGCCGCGGCGTAGTCGTCCTTCAGCACTACGGCACGTTCGTAGAGTGCGATGGCTTCGTCAACGTAACCGACACTGCCTCTCTTAAATATCGCACCGCCGAGGCTGCTCAGACCACGCGCCTTTTGGGGGCTTTTCTCTACTACATCGCCCCACATGGAGACCGACTCCTGCCAAACATAACACCTGTTAAATGATATTACAGCGAATATGACGGGAATAATTATTGCGGTATAGATGAGGAGACGAGAGCCTTTGACCTCTTCTCTAACGGCTTCGGGGTTCTTAAGGGCTTCACTGCGCCGAACCTTCTTTCTCTGTTGCGCCTTACCCATGAGTGCTTCTCTAAGAGATCTTTCGTATTACTTATCTCTTCTAACATATATGTCTTTTACAATGTCGGGGTCGAGGGCTATCGTCGTCTCGCCAAGCTTCAGTACATACGCCGGCTTCTTTTGCTCGAGCGTTACGATGGAGCCCGGAACAAGCCCCATACTACCAAGTTTTTCAATACGGGTAAAGGTCGCGGGTATGATAAATATTATACGCGCAGATTCCCTGGCCTTTAGCTCCGTCAAAGGCACGACCAACGGCTTTAACTCAGCCTTGGTCTTCTTACAACAATTACCCCTTGGAATCGGCAACCCATGCGGACAGCTCGGCGGATGACCAAGGAGCGTACATATATTGTCGGCAACGGTGGCAGACAAAGAATGCTCGAAACTGCAGGCATACTCTTCCAAGGAATCGTGCGCTACGTCGAGTACGTCATTTAAGAGCCTCTCGGCGAGCCTGTGTCGGCGTATTATCTCTCTTGACTCTCCCTCGCCTTTATCTGTGAGGGTGACGGTGTCGCCGTCGAGCTTGAGTAGCCCACCGGCTTCCATCTCACGCAAGCTCTGAAGGGTTGCTCCGGCGGACTTAATCTCCGCTATAGCGAGGAGCTTTTCTATGGAGCTAACGCCGGCCTCACGCTCGGTCCATACGAACTCAAGGACTTCTTCTATAACGCTCTGTGTGATTGTATCAGACATAGTAACTTGCCATCCTCTCTTAGAGTGTTACCCCTAATGACCTTAAAATAAAGTTAAGCACCCCGCCGACGACAAGTGCGAAGGGGAATATGAATATACCCATAAAGAAGGCCGACTTTACGCCGCGCTCCTTTATTATCATAAAGAAGTTAGCAATGCACGGTACGAATAGCGTCATCGTAACGAGGCTGACGACGACCTGCACGGGGTCGAGCATACCATCACGTTGTAAAGAGTAAAGCCCTGCCGCGCCGTAATCACGCCTCAAGAAACCGATTAAGAAGGCCGAGGTCGCCTCTATGGGAAGATCCAAGAGGCGCACTATCACCGGAGCCGTCGCGCGCTCTATCAATTCAAGAAGGCGGAGCTTATCGAGTACATAGAGAACGAGTGTGCCTAATATAAAGAGTGGGACGGCCTCCTTCAAATACCACTGCACACGCACAAGTGTCTTTAGAGCGATATTCGAAAATTGCGGAATACGAAGCGGCGGAACCTCTAATATGAAGTCCGACGTCTCGCCCGGGACTATCTTAGATGAAAGATACGCCACAACAAATAGAACGAGGATAATCGTAAATAACCATATGAGGGTAGCCGTAAAGGATACGGCTCCGAGCATACCGAGGATAACGCCAAGCTGAGCCGAGCATGGAATACCTAAGGCCAACAAGAAAGTTACTATAATGCGTTCCTTGCGTGTCTCAAGGATGCGTGCCGTCATCGTAGCCATTGTTGCGCACCCAAGGCCGAGTATCATCGGAAGAACGGCTTTACCATTAAGACCCATCAACTTAAATACCCTGTCTACCATAACTGCCAGCCGTGGCAGATAACCCGAATCTTCGAGTATTCCGAAGAATATAAAGAAAAAACCCACTACGGGCAGTATTATTGCTACGGCATAGGTCAGAGCCATAGTAACGAGTCCGTATTCACCGACTATCAGCTCGCGTATGAATTGAACCGGTACGGCCCACTCCACAACGCGCGTAACCCACGGGTTCAGGTACTCGCCGAATACGTGGGTTTCGAGAATATCGACACCAATGCCTGCGCCAAGGACGCCGACAAATTCGTACATCAGGAACAAGACCACGGCAAGGATACCCAGCCCCCATACAGGATGCATCGAAGCTCGTCCAAGCATCGTAAGGATAGGGCTTTGCTTAATCTTCTCCTTCGTCTCGACCCGCTTGACTATAGCATCGACCTTTGCAAGGCGAATCTTATTTACTATATAACCTATAGGCTCGGAGTATCTCCTCTGTGCTAGCTCTCGTATAGACTCAAGCCTTTCGAGCCCGTCGTTATCGAGCCTCTCCGCAACCATACACTCGAGTGTCTCATCGCCTGAAAGTATCATCACGGCGAGGCCTCGCGTAATCTTGCCACTACCTTTAAATAATTCAATTACCGAGGCAATACCGTCTTCTATCGGAGCAGGGTATCTAACCTCAAGAGAACTTCTTTGCGAAGCGAGTGCGGCTTCTTTAAAGTTATCGACACCCCAGCGCTGTGTGGCTATGGCAGGTACGACCTTCAGGCCAATCTCCTCTGAGAGTGCGTCTACGTTAACCTTAATGCCCTTCTCGCCTGCCTCATCGAACATATTAACTGCTACGACAGCCGGCACCTCCATCTCCGAGAGTTGTATTGCTACGAGAAGACCTCGCCTGATGTTCTTGGCATCGAGTACGTGCAGTACCGCCGTAACGTCCTCGTCTATGAGGATGTCGCGCGTAACGCGCTCGTCATCCGAGGTTGGCGTGAGGGTATTCACGCCCGGACTATCGACGAGCATAAAGGTCTTGCCCTTTATGCGCACCTCCCCGCGCGAGACCTCGACGGTCGTCCCGGGATAATTAGAGACGGTGGCATAACGCCCCGTAAGGACGCCGAATATAACGCTCTTACCTACATTCGGGTTACCGAGAAGCACCAGTAAACCGTCGCTCACGCCCTTTAAATCCTTCTTTTCCGTATTACAATCCATAAGATTAAACGATATCGACTTTCATTTTCATTTAACAACCAAAAAATTTTAAGTACCTACGCACAGCCCTTACTAAGAAAATCCATGCGCTGCAAGAACTACTACTTATTCATTACCGCCGGGGAATAATCTAAATGATAACAACTTTCATTTTCATTTGTCAAGTAAAAAATTTTCAGCCCTTTGCCGCGCACCCCTTACAGTATCCGTAAAGCTCCAACTTATGGCGCAAGACCTCAAAGCCGAGCTTCCTGGCCGTCTCTATCTGGAGGTCTTCTATCATCTGGTTCTGGAACTCGACTATCTTGGAGCACTTAACGCATATCATGTGGTCGTGGTGGCCGCCGTCGGGAAGGTTTTCGAACCTCGTCTGCCCGTCGCCGAATTGACGCTCTATGGCAAAGCCGCACTCTGTCAGGAGCTTCATCGTACGGTATACGGTCGCGTAACCTACGCGAGGCATCTTACGCTTGACCTTCTTGAGGAGTTCTTCTAAATTTATGTGGGTAGTTGTCTTAAAGAATACTTCGGCGATGAAGTGACGCTGTCTTGTGGACTTAAGCCCCTTATTCTCAAGGCACTCATTAAGCCTGTCCATCTTAACGGATGTATCGGTCTTCCCCATGGCAAAGGCAATCCAAGCGAGCCGACGACATAGAAACTCGCGGCGCAGGTAAGTTGTTCACTCCAGCCCAGATTATGAGACTTCCGCCTTTGTAAGAGTCACAGAGAGTAACGCCTACGGAGCCACAGAGTCCAAGAAAAACTCCATGAACCAAACGCAACCTATGCACCTTAATTGAAAAGACGAAGAGCCACGACACGGGCTAAAAAAATGGAGCGGGAGACGGGATTCGAACCCGCGACCCCAACCTTGGCAAGGTTGTGCTCTACCACTGAGCTACTCCCGCGTTAACGGCACTTTAAAAAGAGAGAACCAAGTACTCGGACTTGGCTCGACTTGCAAGGATACGATTTTATCATAACCTGCAAGACTGTCAAGAAAAATTCTTAGAATAAGGCTATTAAAACTCAAATTACTATATTAATTGTCGTCCTTAAGGTACGGCTCGTCCGTCTTCTTGTTGAGTAGGTACTTAAGCGGTGAGTCGCATTCCGTACAGAACAATTCATCACCCTTCTTCTCATATCCGCCCAGAAGAACATCGCAGTCGCATACCGGACATACTAAAGACTCAATATCTGACATAATGTAACCTCCTTAAATTAGTATTGTCTACTAAAAAAAACTACCTATATAAGCGGTTCGCCTTCCATGGCCTTTGGAATATCTATCTCCATAATCTTAAGTATGGTCGGTGCTATGGAGGATAGGCCGAGGCCCGTCTTAAGCTCTGCGCCTACTCTATCATCGTCTACAAGTATCAGCGGTACGGGGTTTGTCGTATGAGCCGTTAGGAGCTCGCCTGCGGCATCCTTCATCTCTTCAACATTACCGTGGTCTGCAGTTATTATAACTACCGCGCCCCTGGCCTTTGCGGCATTAACGACCCTTCCGACGGCTCTGTCTACGGCCTCGCACGCCCTTACGGCGGCGTTAAATACACCGGTATGTCCGACCATATCGCCGTTTGCGAAGTTCATCAATATAAAGCCGTACTTCTCTGATTCTATCGCCGATATTGCCGAATCGGCTATCTCGGCGCATCGCATAAGAGGGGCTTCATCGTATGTCGCAACGTCCTTCTGCGACGGTATCAGGAAACGATCTTCGCCTTTGGAGGCTTCCTCTACGCCACCGTTAAAGAAGAAGGTTACGTGGGCATACTTCTCTGTCTCAGATACACGGAATTGGTTAATCCCCGCTTGGCTCAAGACAGTACCGAGTATGTCGGTCAAGGCCTTAGGCTTAAATATTACGGGCAGAGAAAGATCAAGGCCGTAGTCGGTCATAGTCAGGAAGGTGGCAAGCTCCCTTCTGCCGCTCTCCCGCTCAAAGCCCGTGAAGTCCTCCTCCACTATCGCAGAGGTAAGCTCGCGCGCCCTGTCGGATCTAAAGTTAAAGAATATAACGCCGTCACCGTCGTTTATAGTACCAACCGGTGAGCCGTCGCTACCTACCATTACCGTCGGCTCTACGAACTCGTCGCTCTCGCCTCTTTCGTAGGCCGCTTCTATAGCCGCCAATGGGTTGGAGCTACTGCGCCCTCGTCCTTCGACAATAGCGTTGTATGCCTTGCTGACACGTTCCCAACGGGAGTCCCTATCCATTGCGTAGTAGCGCCCCGACACGCTCGCCACACACCCTCCAATCTCTGCTGTCTTTCTTAAAAGCACCTCCATGAAGCCTTTGGCACTCTTTGGAGCTGTATCTCGCCCATCAAGAAAGGCGTGTATAAATACCTCTTCTATGCCCGCCCCTTTGGCCGCCTCTAATAGACCGTAGAGGTGTTCCATATGGCTGTGAACACCGCCGTCGGAGAGTAGACCCATCAAGTGCAGAGCCTTACCACTACCCTTAACCTTTACGAGGCAATCCGTTAAGGTTGCGTTATTATGCAGTTCGCCATTGGAGACAGCTCTATTTATTCTGGTGAGTTCCTGGAGTATTACACGCCCTGAGCCGAGCGTTAGGTGTCCTACCTCTGAATTGCCCATCTGCCCCTCAGGCAGGCCTACCGCCGCACCGGAGGTATTAACAGGAACGTAGGGATACTCTTTGGTGAGGGCATCGATATTCGGGGTGTCGGCCACTGCAACAGCATTGACGTCAACGCCCGGATTTGACTTCGGGTTAATCCCCCAGCCGTCCATGACTACGAGTACGACAGGCTTCATTTATTACTTCCGCTGACAGAGCCACTGCTATCCACAGCCCCGATCTCCGCAGAGGGCGAAGCGGTCGCAACAGATTCTCCCCGATTAATGTTTATAACGGTAGCACTACTCCCCTTCGACCCGTCGCCCACCGGCACGCCACTTACAACAAAGCTATTCCACGTAGAGCAACGTTCGCACCTCGGCTCCCAATGAGATAGTATGACCGCGCACTTTGAACACTCAAAGCTTGGCGAGAACTCTTTATCGAGCGCAAATGCCTTCTTAAATAAGGCGGCCGAGCGCTTACCCTGCTTACGCCTGAAGTAGGCCTCGGCTAATAGTACGTCTCTATATCTTCCCTCACTGCCTTCTCGCTCTTCAATGTTTTCGAGGGCCTCTATGGCATCATCTACCATCTCAAGGCGCAGATACAACCTTGCCTGAAGAAGCCTTAATACGTCCCTCGCAGGCTCTCTCGTAAGGGCGTCTTTATATGCTACTATTATCATATCGGGCGTTGAATCGGCTATGTATATATCCTCCAACTCAAGGAGGTACTCAGGGTCTCTATGGCTATCAAAGCCGCTCTTAAGTAGCTCTACGGCTTCAGTGTTCTTTCCCTCTTTTAGCATTATCTTACCGAGAAGCAGGCGCGCCGGCATGAACGACGGCTCGGCACCGAGCGCGTTCTTCGCACCAAGTTCGGCGTCACTTAACCTGTCGTCGTTATAGCTCATCGCGGCGTCCTCATAGTAGTAGGCCGCCAATAATTCTTCTGCGCCGGAGTCCTTGGCAGTGGCAGAGTCCATGAGCCTCTTTTGAAAGTCCGCGGCTTGAGCCCACAGGCAAAGCCCGGCCTTAAGCTCTCTTAGCTCACTCAATGCGCGAAGGCTCGATGAGTCTATCTTAAGCACTTCGAGCAATGCCCTCTCGACGGCCTTAAGGTCATTTGCCCTGCGAGCCAGCGAGGCCATAGCGAATAGTGCCTCTATGTCGCCGTCCCCTGCCGCCACGGCTGAAAAGTCTTCGAGCAAGGTAAGCCCCTTAGTACTCTCGCCGGCCTTGGAGTAGGCCTCGGCCAAGTAGAGTGTTGCAGAGCGCCTGAAAGACCTCTCGCCTGTGCCGTGTAGCAAGGACTTTTCGAGGAGTTTTACGGCATCACCATAGGCCCCCTTGAATAAGGCCGCCGTGCCTTTGTTGTAATTCTTTTGTGCCTGAGTGGCGAGCTTGCGTTCCTTACGCCCCTTCATCTCACCGACCATCTTGGCGGCATCGATGAAGATGGTATTGAATATCATCAGGGCCACGCCCAGGACAAAGCCCGCAAAGAG
>DAOVKH010000200.1 GCA_030631875.1 Deltaproteobacteria bacterium
GATACAACGACACCGCCTGCGTTCACAAAACAATCTGGGAGTATCGTAATACCACGTTCTTTTAGGATGGCGTCGCCGTCGAATGTCGTCGGGCCGTTGGCCGCCTCCATAAGGAGCTTACACTTTATCCTCGGCGCGTTCTCTTCGTTTATAACGCCCTCTACTGCCGCAGGTATGAGTATGTCGCACTCTATCTCCAATGCCGAAGCACCGTCTTCGATATACTCGCCGTCGGGATACCCTCTGACACCGCACTTGTTTTCAATCATATACTCGTGGAGTTGTTGGATATCTATTCCGTCTTTATCGACTACCGCACCGTCGAATTCTACTATGGCGATTATCTTTGCGCCCTCTTGCTCGGATAAGAATTTGGCCGCATAGTAGCCGACATTACCGAGCCCTTGGACGATAATACGCTTATCTTCTATGCCGCCTTCCATGCCGGTCTTTTCGACGTCTTCGGGGTGGCGGAAGAATTCCCTTAGCGCGTACTGAATACCCCTGCCCGTGGCTTCAAGTCTGCCGTGCACGCCGCCAAGGTCTGTTGGCTTGCCTGTAACGCAGGCAACGTAATTCAGGTCTTCCGGGTAGAGGTGTTTATAGGTATCCATTATCCACGCCATCTCGCGCTGACCTGTGCCCATGTCCGGAGCAGGTACGTTTGTCGATGGGCTTAAGAAACCTTTCGTGGCAAGCTCGCGTGCGAAGCGACGTGTGATGCGCTGCATCTCGGAGCGGTCATACTTCTTCGGGTCTATACGCAGGCCGCCTTTAGATCCGCCAAAGGGTACGTCGACTATGGCACACTTGTATGTCATTAGTGCGGCCAGAGCCTCGACCTCGTCTTGGTTGACATGCGGCGAGTAGCGAAGCCCTCCCTTTGCAGGAAGCCTGTGTATGCTGTGCGTTGCGCGCCAGCCCGTAAAGACCTCGACCTTACCCTCTATCTCCACGGGGAAGTTCACCTTAAGGACGGCGTTACATCCCTTTATGGCCTCGGCGAGTCCCTTGCCGAGACCAAGGATGTCGGTCGCCCTATCGACGGCCTTATTGACGTTCGCGCGAAAGCTCGGCGTACGCTTTTTATTATTTGCCTTGGTCGCCACGTCTACCTCTTCTTAGTGGTCTTCTTTGTTGTGGTCTTCTTGGCACTGCGACTGCTCTTGCAGGCACCCCGCTTTGTTGTGGTCTTGCAAGTACCGCGTGTCTTCTTTGTAGCGGCGGCAGGCTTCTTAACTGCCGGACACTTCTCGGCGGCCTTTATTATCTGCTTATAGCAACGTATCTCTACCTTCTTGTTCTTCAAGACCTCACGCAAGACGACCTTCGTCTCCTTGTGCGCTATGAGCAAAATAGCGGCCTTTACTTTTTCCAATACCTTTTCTTCGGTCTTCAAAAGATTCTTTAACGCCGTTACACTCTTCGCCATGGTCTCATCTCCTTGTGTATTTATATTTTTTTATGGAGCAAAAAGATTATACCTTAAATGTGGGGGTTATGCGAGGGGTTGTTGGGTGGATCACATACACTCACCCTCTCTATTCTACATACTTCTCACATCATCTAGAAATTTACATAGAACTGCTTTATTGCCCTCTAATCTTTCATTAAGACTCTTTACATACAAATCCTCATCAATAGGTAACTCTAGCTCCTTACGTATAGCAAATAGTACTGGCGGAATACACTGTGCAACTTTAGCTACTACTTCATAGCACAGTTTTATAAGTTGAAGAATATCCTCGCCTTGTAACTCAGATAACTTACTCCACTCTACTTGATTTTCTTTACGCAATCTCACCTCATCCTCAAAAACACGCTCAACAGCGCTCCAAGCATCCTGATTTTTATTGTTTTCTATCCTGAGCTGTTTCATAAGCTTTACCGATTGACCTTGCTCCTTGAGTAGTCTATCTGAAACTTCTTTGATTTGTTCAATCTCACTCTTTCTATTTAGCAAGTGAAACCTCTTTAATAACAACTCTAAGAAAAGCACATCGTACTCGGCCCCATATTTATTTATTGCCTGCACTGTTTCGTCTGTACCAACCACCTCAACTTTAGCTATAATACCAGCAGTCTTACCAAGCTCATCTGTCAAGTCCTTCTCAGGCACACCTAAATCGGACATCCTTCCTAAGATTCCTTGTCGACGCATAATAGCTTCAGCGGCATTCAGATAAACTTCCCTACGTATAGACATCTCCCTCTCACATTTGCGCATCTTCGCATCATGATTTAATCCCCGTGTATGTATTATCCGAGAGGCTATAACCGTTATGACCGCGACTACCAACGCTACAACAGCAGGCACAATGATTCCATACGACGTTATTTCTTCCATAGCTTTTAAACCTCCTTAAGATAATTAGAACAATCTACTTCATAACTTTAAATGCCCTCCACCACCAGCGGCAAAGAGAAAAGTTCATAGGCGAAGAGTACGAAATATTAAGAGCGAGTCGTACTTTTTGGTACGTCGAGCGAATAGATATTAAGTACGACAAAGCATATGGGCTTTTATCAAGACGCTCTCCTAACCTATCTCGGCAAGTTCTAACCGCCCCCGCCACCGCCCCGCCATAACAGCCTTAACACTCTTCCCCTCTGCGGATTGTAGCTCCGGGTCTTTCTTTAATAACGCCTCAACATCATCGCGTGCGGCTTTGAGTATGCGTATGTCTCCGAAGATGTCGGCGGTGCGGAATTCCGGCAAGCCCGATTGTCGTCTGCCTATGAAGTCGCCGGGGCCACGGATTTTGAGGTCTTCTTCGGCGATGACGAAACCGTCGGTCGTCTTCGTCATTATCTGAAGCCTCTGCCACGTCTCGTCGCTCTGGGTATACTGCGCAAGGAGCAGGCACTTGGAGGCTCGCTCGCCCCTGCCGACGCGCCCTCTGAGCTGATGGAGTTGGGCGAGGCCAAAGCGTTCTGCGTGTTCTATCATAATGACCGAAGCATTCGGTACGTCCACGCCCACCTCTATGACCGTCGTCGATACGAGTACGTCAACCTCTCC